>QHNF01000038.1:0-9498 GCA_003218345.1 Verrucomicrobiota bacterium
TGATTCACGTTGGCCACTGCTTTCTTCACTCCTTTGCCGCCAAACCGCCTCTTGTCGCCGTCGCGCAATTCCCATGCTTCATGTTCGCCCGTGCTGGCCCCGCTCGGGATCGCCACTCGCCCAAGGGCACCGCCTTCAACGCGCACATCGACTTCAATTGTCGGATTGCCACGTGAATCCAAAATTTCGCGCCCAATAATTTTGGCAATCCTGGCACTTCCCATGGCTGTAACGGGAATAGAACAGCTTTCGCGAAACGAGGCAATCAGGTTCGCACGCCTGCATTGGCCGCACGCGAGATTCCCATTGGCAATTTAGCTGAGACACGCATAATCTGGGCGATGATTCGTTTGACCAGATTGGGCGTGATCGCGCTCATAGGGAGTATTTCCGCAGCTGTTGGCGCGGAGACCGGACGTCTCGCGGCTGATCAACTGGCAAAAGCCACCAAAAGCGATTCCATCAGCATTCCGACGCCAGGCGAACTTTTCGCAGCGCTAGAAAAACCCGGCAAAACAAACTGGGCAGGTCAGTATCGTGGACCGATGCCGGCGACTTATCGCAACCGCGCGCAGATCGCGCTTAACCTGGGCGGTTTGATCGCCGATGGCTTTATCGCTGTCGAAGCGAAGGATAGTCAGCAGGTCAAGAATATCGGATCCGATATCGTTAAGCTCTCAAAGGCACTCGGCGTTAGCGAGAAGCTGCTTACTCGCGGTAATAGCATTAACGACTTCGCCGAGAACAACGAATGGGACACGCTACAGGAAGAACTGGAAGCGACCCAAAACGAGGTAAAATCCTCGATGCAATCGCATAGCGATCAGGACTTGGTGATTCTGGTGACACTCGGCGGCTGGATTCGCGGAACACAGGTAGTCACCGCAGCGATTATGCAGAATTATGACGAACGCAGCGCGAAGGTCTTGCGGCAGCCGGCGCTCGTCCAATTCATGCAGTCAAAAATTAACGAAATCTCACCGGAATTGCGGGGCGAACCTTTGGTCAAGGATGTGAGCGAACAGCTTAACGGGATTGAAAAGCTCGTTTCTTTCCCAGCGGGCAAGGCACCCAATGTTGATGAAGTGCGGAAAGTCAACCAAGCCGTTGGCAAGGTGATGGAAGAGATCGAGAGCAAAGAAGTGCCGAAATGAAACGTCGCCTGCCGATCTTACTGTCGCTCTTTGTCCTGGCCGCCAGTGTCATTGTGCGCGCAGAAACTGATGCCGAGGTGCAAGCGCGCAAGGACGCGCTCGACGTTGCCGGAGCATTTTCAAACGAAGGCTTCAAAATCCGAGATGGACATTGGTGCGGGATTGTTAAGCCGCACGACCATTCCTTGGTCGCGGTAAATCTTTACACGGGAAACCAGTACTGGTTCTCTGCTGGCGCCACAGAACCGGCGAAAAAAATTGCGGTCAGCGTCTATGATGAGACCGGCAAACAAGTGAAGACGGAAGGCTACAACAACGGAACAACGGAGAAAAAGCTGCGGCCGGTTTTTCACCGGAGAACAGCGGTCAGTACTTTGTTTCGATCGACCTGGTTGAAGGCGAGGAAGGCAGCTTTTGTCTCGTCTATTCGTATAAGTGAAACGACACTCGATTCTGGATGTTGGATGCTGGATTTTTCTTCCGGCCGGCTCTGCCGTCTAGCAGTAAGCAGTAAGCGTCTTGGATGTAAGCGATGATCTCGCTCCAGGTATTTTATGAAGGCAACGTTCAAGGCGTTGGTTTCCGCTGGTCCCTGCGGCACACAGCCAAAGGTTTCGACGTAACTGGCTGGGTCCGCAACCTGCCGGATGGTCGCGTGGAACTTCAGGTTGTAGGAGAAGAAAATGAAGTGAGAGCATTCCTCGATAGCGTCGCGCAAGGCGAGCTTCACGGGCTGATTCACAAACAAACCGAGAATAGATTAGAGAAACCGGTCACTGCCCGCGGCTTTGAGATTCGCTATGACTAACCCAGCGGTTGCCGTTCGGGGACTAACGAAAATTTTTCCCGTTCCGTTGCATCGACAATCGATTGTCGCGGTCCGCGATCTCGACCTTCGCATCGAACCAGGCGAAGTGTACGGACTGCTTGGGCCGAATGGCTCAGGCAAAAGCACGACCCTCAAAATTATTCTCGGACTGGTTTCTCCAACGGGTGGTCGCACGGAAATTTTTGGTCGCGATAGTCGGCTCGTGGAAAGCCGGGAAGCGGTCGGCTTCTTACCGGAGAATCCGTATTTCTATAAATATCTTACCGGGGAAGAAACGCTGCGTTTTTTCGGGCGCCTTTGCGGATTGAGAGGTGTCCTATTAAAGAACCGCATAAACGAATTGCTCGACCTCGTCGGGCTAAGTAAGGCGCGCAAACGCCGGCTGGGCACTTATTCAAAAGGGATGTTGCAACGCATCGGGCTTGCGCAAGCGTTGATTCATGATCCCAGACTCGTGGTGCTGGATGAACCAACCGCTGGCGTCGATCCGGCAGGCTCGCGCGAAATTCGCGATTTGATTCTCGATTTTAAGCGCCGCGGAATCACTGTGTTGCTTTCCTCGCATTTGCTCGCGCAAGCGCAGGAAATCTGCGATCGCGTTGGCATTCTCGCCGATGGCGTGCTGGTGCGCGAAGGGCATTTGCAGGAATTGATTGCAATTGAAAATCAAACCGAGCTTGTCATCGCCGATGCCTCCCCTCAGCTCGTCAACGAGATTGAATCGTTCATCAACCGGTCAAACGCAAAGCTGATCGAGCGCCGAAAATCGACGACCACGCTCGAGAGATTATTCATCGAGGCGACAACGAAAAATCACGAAGCCCGAATGTCGAATGAAGAAGGAATAACGAAGCAGAAATGACGAACGAGTCCGTAATGATCTCCGACGCATTCTCTTTCGTCACTCGTCATTCGGATTTCATTCGTTATTCGTCATTCGGATTTCGTCATTCACATCATGCAAATTGAAATGACCGATCGTCATTACCGGGCTTTCTCATTCGCTCGCATCAACGCGATCACATTCAATACGCTCACCGAGCTCACGCGCCTGAGAGTTTTTTATGTACTGCTTGTTTTCGCGCTCTTTTTAATCGGCAGCTCGATCTTTATGGCGCAGTTCTCGTTTCAGCAGGAATTTCAAATCCTCAAAGATATTTCGCTTGGCGCAATGTCGATTTTTACGTCGCTGCTGGCAATCGTTGCCACTGCGCGGCTGCTTCCGCAAGACATCGAGGACCGCACGGTTTACACCATTCTCGCGAAGCCCGTGCCGCGTTTCGAATACATACTTGGAAAAATTGCAGGAGTTCTTTTGCTACTGGCGATCAGCACATTGGTGATGGGCGCAGCGTTTCTGCTGATCCTGTACGCACGCGAGCAAGCCGCCGTTCACGCCACAGTGACACACATGTCTGGGGCACCGCGTGAGCAAGTCGCCGATGCCATGCGCGCGATCCGATCTTCAGCCTTCAACGTCGATATCTTTCCCGGAATCATCATCATTTACCTGAAAGCATGTCTGCTCGCGGCGCTTACGCTGTTTGTTTCCACGTTCGCCAGCACGAACATTTTCACGATTGTGGTCATGGCCTTCATTTATTTTATCGGCCATTTGCAGGCGACAGCGCGCGAATATTGGCTGCACGAACATAGTAGCGGGGTAATTACCCGCATCTTTCTCGCGGTGGTGGCACTGCTATTTCCCGACTTGCAGGCGTTCAATTTGGTGGATGACATCGTCGCCGGCACAGCCATTTCGATGGCGCTCTTTGCCAAGACAGCCGTGCTCGGCACTTTTTACACCACGATCTACACCCTGCTGGCCGCGTTCGTGTTTTACGGGAAAGAATTATGATGCGCGCCCTCGTCGCGCTGGCAGTCTTGATCGCGCTCGGGGCGCTCAGATTACCAATTGAGCGCGACTTGGCGGCGCTCCATCGCCAGGAACATTTCCGCGGCGTCGAATTTAATCTCGATCTGCGCGAAAAACTCGGGCAACTCGGTTTCATTGCCGCCTTGAGCGGATTTCGAGCGATCGTCGCGGACGGGCTTTTCATCCAGGCTCATGTGGCGTGGGAGCACACAGAATGGAGCCGTGTGTTGTTGCTGTTTCGGCACATCACAACGCTCCAACCTCGAGTAATCTTATTTTGGGACATGGCGGCGTGGCACATGGCTTGGAACGCCAGCGTGGCGGCGATGAACGATCAAACCCAGCCGCGCCTGGCGCTGCGAGTCAAAGCGCAGCGCGAATATTTTGCACTGGGCAAAGATTTCCTTGAACGCGGAATAAAAAATAATCCCGACCGGCCTCAGCTCTACGAAGCACTCGCCCGTCTATACAAGGAGAAATACAAGGACCATAAGCAGGCCTCTGAATTCTACGCTAAGGCCGCGGCGTTGCCCGGAGCAGCGACCTACGACAGGCGTTTCTCGGCCTACGAACTTTCCTACTGCGAGGGTCAGGAGCGCGAAGCGTATGAACGCTTGCGGCGGTTGTATGACAAGGGAAAGCAGGAACGGCTGCCGACTTTGATCACCCGGCTGAAGTTTCTCGAAGCCAAACTTGAAATCCCGCAGGATCAAAGAATCGCGGACAAAGAAAGCAATATCGGCAGATAAATCACACAAAGCTGAAGGCTTGGCAGCGTTATACATTATTAAATCGTTGGAGCATTGGAACGTTTCCGTTGTAACGTTTTCACCTTTGGCGTTTTTAACTGGACTCAGATATGCGCTTCGCAATTTTCAGCGACATCCACGCCAATTTGGAAGCACTCGAAGCGGTACTGAAAGACGCACGCGAGCGCAAGTGTACGCATTTCGTTTGTCTAGGCGACGTGGTCGGCTACAACGCCAGTCCGCGAGAATGTGTGAAACGGATTCGCGAACTGGATTGCCCCGTTGTTAAAGGGAATCACGACGAACAGGCATCGCTTCCCGCCCCTTCCAGCGATTTCAACGAATTGGCTGAGCGCGCCATCAAGTGGACCCGCGACAATTTAACGGACGACGACAAGAAATGGTTGCGCGACTTGCCATTGCAGCGACGCGTGCACGATTTTACCATCGTGCACGCGACCCTCGATACGCCGGGGCAGTGGAGTTACGTTTTCAATAATCTCGATGCTGCCGCGAGTTTCACCTATCAGCGCACCAACGTTTGTTTTTTCGGGCACACCCATGTGCCGATGGTTTTCATTCGGGATCAGGGCGTCCGGCGGGAAAGGATTGAGCACATTCGCATCGAGCCAGCCAGGAAGTATTTCATCAACGCGGGTAGCGTGGGGCAACCACGCGATGGAAATTGGCGCGCGGCCTATTGTATTTACGATGTTGAGAACAATCTCGTCGAACTGTTGCGGGTAAAATACGATCTGGCGACCGTGCAAAGGAAGATTGCTGAAGCCGGTCTGCCGCGGCTCCTGGCCGAGCGGCTCGCAATTGGCCGCTAAGAACAAGGTTTACGCTTCACCGCCTGAACTCCATCTTAATTATCAAGCCAAGTGCGCTCGGTGACATCGTCAATACGCTTCCGGCGGTCGCACTGCTTCGCGAAGCGTATCCCCGCGCCGAGATCACATGGCTCATCAACCCTGAATTCGTTCCCCTGCTCCGCGGAAATCCTGATGTGAATCACGTTCACTTTTTTCCGCGCGGCGATTTTCAAGGAATCGGCGCACCGACGAGTTTGCTGCCGTGGTTAAAGAAGACTCGCGACATCCGGCCCGATGTTGCACTCGATTTCCAGGGATTAGTCCGCAGCGCGCTCATCGTAAAAATCAGCGGCGCGAAAGAGATTTATGGGATGAGCGATGCACGAGTAGGTTCGGGCTGGTTTTATGATGGAATCGCCAAAGTCGATCGCAGTGGCCATGCCGTTGACCGTTATCTAAAACTGGCGGAGTGCGCCGGCGCCAGAATTGGTGAACGGCTTCGCTGTTCAATTCCAAGTGGTGATCCACTCCAGCGTTTCGATGCATACCCGCCGTTTGTTCTTCTTCATCCATTCGCGCAGGGAGAGCGCAAATCGCTCTCAACCGCCGCAATCGAGGAATTTTGCCGCTTGCTTGCGCCAACACGCGTAGTCGTAGTCGGGGAAGCGCGCCGCGGTATCGATGCGCCGGAAAATTGCATTAATCTGACGAACCAAACCTGCCTGCTTCAATTGATCTGGCTTATTCGAGCTGCGCGATTTGTTGTGAGCGTGGACAGCGGCCCGATGCACATTGCCGCTGCTGTGACCGCCAATTTATTGTCGATTCATACTTGGACTGATCCGCGCCGCATCGGCCCGTATAATCCCGACGCTTGGATTTGGAAGCACGGACAACTTTTCCGTGTCGGCGAACTCGCCACTGCCAAGATTCGAAAACGCGGCCGTCGTTTCAGACGCAAAGACGTCGCATTCGTGGTCGAGCTGATCCGTCCACTGGTTCCTATCGATCCGATGCTGGCTTAGCGTGAGGCAGGGTCAATTCACGGCAGAGTGGATCCGTTCCTTAAGAACAAATTCTGCAAGCGGCAAATCTCGCGGATAGGTGATTTTGAAATTGAAGTCGTCGTTGAGAACAAGAACAATCTTGCGACCAAGTCGCTCGACCGCGGAAACCTCATCAGTTACGGAAGCATTTTCTGCGTAAACGCCACGATAAGCCTCCTCAAGCAATTGCCGCTCGAAAATCTGCGGCGTTTGCATTGCATAAACTTGATGTCGATCCACTGAGCCGGCCACGATAAGATTTGCATCGGCGCGTTTGAGCGTGTCGCTGATTGGCTCAGCCATGCCAGCGGCAGCGTGTATCCGGCATTGCTCGAAGATGCCATCGATTTGTTCAGCGGTGATCAGCGGGCGCGCTGCGTCGTGAACAGCGACGTATGTTGTGGCTGCCTCGAGATGACTCAGGCCCGCGCGAACGGAATCCTGCCGATGTTTGCCACCGGGGATGATTAACGGCACTCTTTTGAAATTTTCATCGCGTACGATCGTTTTGATTTCATCGCACCGATCTGCGCGGCCAACGACAATGATCTCACTGACAGAACTGGCCCGCTCAAATGCGTGGATCGTATGCGCGATTACAGGTTTGTCGGCGATCACCGCAAACAATTTGTCGAAACCCATGCGGCGGCTGTCACCGGCTGCGACGATGATGGCTGTTAGCATAAGGTTGAAGCGTCGAAAAGTTGAAGCGGGCCGCGATCATTCACGGTTGAACGCTTCGACGAATCACGAAAGCTGCTTCTGCACCTCGGCGCTCAGGGTTTTGCCGTCAGCGCGGCCGCCTACCTTCGCCTGCAAGGCTTTCATCACCCCGCCCATCTGCGCTTTCGATGTAGCGCCAATCTCGGCAATTGTTTCGCGCACAACTTTCGAAATTTCGTCAGTGCTCATCGATTGCGGCAAATACGAGTTCAAGATCGACAGTTCCTCTTTTTCCTTTTCCGCCAATTCTGCGCGACCGCCTTTTTCGAAGCTCTCGATCGAATCCTCCCGTTGCCTGGCTTGCTTGCGAATGACTTGCGCGACTTCGGTGTCGCTCAGCTCGGATTCGGCGCCTGCCTTCGCGATTGCGGCATATTTTAATGCCGATTTGAGCATGCGCAGGACGCCCAACTTGGTGGTGTCCTTGGCGCGCATCGCTTCTCTCAGGTCCGAGTCTATACGTTCTTGCAGTGTCATTCGGCAAAATTACGGCGATAAAACACTGTTGTCGACGTTGTGGCCACGGCTTCGTGAGCCGTGCTTGGTTACGGAAAGGGAAGCGCCTCGACACAGCGAGGCGGCTACAGCGCGCCGGTTCATCCAGCAGCTACAGCCTAGGCTGCTATGGCGGAGGTGGCTATGCGAACCGATTCCGCATCACTCACTGATATCACATCGACGTCTTTATGAGTGCGTCGCAATAATCCTGCCAGCACGCCCCCCGGCCCCAGTTCAATAAAAAAGCCGCAGCCAAGCTCAGCGAGCCGCTCCATGCAATCGAGCCAGCGCACTGTGCCCGTGACTTGCTCCTGCAACGTCCGCCGAATTTCAATTGGAGTTCTGACTTCTACGCCGGTCACATTGCTAATTACAGGAAAACGCGGCGGCTGCATCGGAACGCGCTGAAGGGCCGCGCCAAGTTTTTCATATGCGCTTTGCATCAAACGCGAGTGGTACGCTCCGGCCACATTGAGCACTGTTGCGCGACGAATTCCGTACTCCCTGGCAACGCCGACCCCGGCTTCTACTTTCGCGCGTTCACCGGAAATGACGATCTGCCCGGGCGCGTTAATATTGGCAACATCAACATCCTCATCAGCGGCGAGTCGGCGCACATCATTTTCGGCGCCGCCGATCATCGCCGCCATTGCGCCGTTGGTCAGGGCGCAGGCTTCATCCATCAATTCGCCCCGCCTCTGCACCAGTTTCAGGCCCATCGCAAAGTCGAATGTGCCCGCCGCTGCGTGCGCCGTCATTTCGCCTAACGACAAGCCGGCCACTCCGCCGATAGGAAATTCTCCAGCCAATTCCCGCAAGATGGAGAAACAGGCCAGCCCATGAACAAACAGGGCGGGCTGGCAATTCGATGTCTTGGTCAACGCACCAATCGGACCTTTCCACGCAATCTTGCTCAACTTCCTCCCAAGAACGTCATCGGCTTTTTGAAACAATTCGGCGGCCGTCGGAAACTCTTCGGCCAAATCGCGCCCCATTCCGACGGTCTGCGCGCCCTGGCCGGCGAAAAGCAGTGCGATTTTTTTAGGCATAGAAATCTAATTAATTGCGTTCCTTCACGAGCGCGAGCGCGTTTCTGATCTCTGGGGAGCACAGGCTGCCGGCCTGTAGCAGTCGGCCGCTGCGCCGACTGCCCTTGTCCACGCGCGGTTCCTTTTCGTTGCATGTCGCGGCAAGCTGCGCGAACTACAGGCTGGCAGCCTGTGCTCCCCAGAAAAAACGCGCGCGCGAAAATTGCTTGCGCGCGCTGATTCACTCGCCAGCGTAAATGTGGTTGTCGATCGTATGCCTTTTACGACGCGCGAAATTGAATCGCCCGATCCGGTGACACGCGTGGTCACCGCTGACACACAACTGCGACATGCCGATGAAGACATCGGCGAGAAGATGGTGCTCAACATGGGCCCGTCGCATCCGGCAACCCATGGCGTTTTGCGATTAGTTCTCGAACTCGACGGCGAGATCATTACCAAAGCGACACCAGACATCGGCTTTTTGCATCGCGGCGACGAAAAAATCGCTGAGAACATGCAGTACAACCAGTTCGTGCCTTACACCGACCGACTCGATTATCTCGCGCCGCTCTCAAACAATGTTGCTTACGCGCTTGCTATAGAAAAACTGATGGGCTGGGATATTCCGCCGCGTGGGAAAGCGATCCGGACAATTTGCTGCGAGACGTCCCGAATCTCGTCGCATTTGCTCGGCTTGGGCGCCATGGCCCTGGATCTTGGCGCAATGACGGTCTTTTTATACACGTTCACCGAGCGCGAAAAACTTTACGATCTCTT
>QHNF01000038.1:9627-14167 GCA_003218345.1 Verrucomicrobiota bacterium
GAGTGCGACAAGTTGCTCACGCGCAATCGCATTTTTGTCGATCGAACAAGAGACATCGGCGTAATCTCAAAAGAGCGTGCCATTGCCTACGCAATTTCAGGGCCGAACTTGCGCGGCAGCGGCATCGAACATGATTTGCGGCGTAAACATCCCTATCTCGACTACCAGAATTACGATTTTGACGTCGTGATTGGCAGCGCCGGGGATTGCTATGATCGCTACTTGGTGCGGATCGAGGAAATGCGGCAAAGCGTTCGTATTCTCCGGCAAGTGATCGCTAAATTGCCGGGCGGACCGATTAACGTCGTGGATTGGAAAAACATGACGCCACCCAAATCACGGGTCATGACGAAAATGGAAGAGTTGATCCACCACTTCATCGTGGTGACCGAAGGACTCGATGCACCGCCGGGCGAAATTTATTTCGCAGCAGAAAATCCAAAGGGTGAGCTTGGTTTTTACATCAACAGTCGGGGCGGCGGTGTGCCTTATCGGCTCAAGATTCGCGCGCCATCGTTTGTGAATCTCAGCATCCTGCCGGAGCTTCTGCCGGGTTGCATGGTGAGCGACGTGCCCGCCGTGCTGGGGAGTCTGGACTTCGTCATGGGCGAGTGCGACAGATGAATATGTCCATCTCAAGACGAATTGCGCGAAGAGCAGCGGGCTTGCCTCTCGTGCTCGTGCTGGTAATCGCTCTTGTGATCGGCACTTCTTGCTCCGGCAAGCGCATCACCAAGGCGAATGTCGATGAGGTGACTGAGGGAATGTCAAAAAAACAGGTGGAATCGATCCTTGGCCCGCCCACCTCTCTTACTACTGAGGACTTCGTGATCATGAAAAAAACGACTTACGTTTACCGGCAGGGCAAAGACTCGGTCACCATTGTTTTCAAAGACGACAAAGTGCAATCGAAGGAAAGCACCTTGTCCGATTGATTTGCTGTAGCGTGCGCTGTCCTCAGCGCACTGCTTTGCGCCGAAACCTGTCGAGGGACTCCGCTGAGGACAGCGGGCACTACAGCATCAGGCGGCAGTTGCCCCACGTAGCTTCGCCGGATTACCTTGCCACATGACAGACTCGACGCGCATAGCTGTTCCTGCCGAGTTGGAGCGAGAGATGGATGCGGCAATAGCGCGCTATCCGCAGGAGCATCGACGCAGCGCCTCGATGCCGTTGCTGCACCTGTGGCAGGAACACTTCGGCTTTATCAGCGATGAGGCGGTAACCTGGATCGCCGCGAAGCTCGGGCTCCAGCCGATTAACATTCTCGAGCTGGTCACATTTTATCCGATGTTTCGCCAGAAGCCCGCGGGCAAAACGCATATCCGCGTTTGCCGCACACTCAGTTGTGCGATGGCCGGCAGCTTTCGGTTAATGGAAAATTTATGTGCGGCGACGGAAATTGAACGCCAGCGGCAGGGCAACGGGATGCACAATCCCATTTCGGTTAGCACCGATGGAAATTACAGTGTTGAGTTCGTTGAATGCCTGGCTAGCTGCGGCACGGCGCCCGTTTGTATGGTGAACGAAGAGCTGCGTGAAAATGTACGCCCGGAGTCTGTGCTGGAGCTTCTCCGAGATCACACATCACAAATTAAACATCGAACATCTCCGCATCGTCTGGAGCATCGACTGATTTTTAAAAACATCGGGCGCGAAGATTGGACAACCGATATCGATTGTTATCTGCGTGCTGGCGGGTACGAGCAATTGAAGCAAGCGCTAACGCTGTCGCGCGGCGACATTGTCAATAAAGTCAAGAACTCCGGATTGCGTGGCCGCGGCGGGGCGGGTTTTTCGTGCGGTCTGAAATGGAGTTTCATTAAGCCGGACGAAAAGAGACCGGTCTATCTGATCTGCAATGCCGACGAGTCCGAGCCAGGCACGTTTAAGGACCGCTACATCATCCACGAAGATCCACATCAGCTGCTGGAAGGAATTCTGATCTCCTGTTTCGCGCTCAATGCGCGCACGGCGTACATTTACATCCGAGGCGAATTTCCGGAAGGCGCGAAAATTCTCGAACGCGCCATCGAAGAAGCGCGCGCACACAATTTTCTTGGGAAAAATATTCTCGGCTCAGGATTCGACGCCGAGGTTTACATTCATCGTGGCGGTGGCGCCTACATTTGCGGAGAAGAAACTGGCTTGATCGAATCGCTCGAAGGCAAACGCGGCTATCCGCGAATCAAGCCTCCCTATTTTCCGGCCGTGCTCGGTCTCTACATGTGCCCGACTATTGTCAACAACGTGGAAACGCTTTGCCACGTGAAACACATCATCGCCATGGGTGGCGCGGAGTATGCCCGACTGGGACGGCCTAACAACACCGGCACACGAATTGTGTGCGTGAGCGGAGACGTGCAGCAGCCTGGTTATTTTGAAATTGAAGTGGGCGCGCTGACCATGGGTCAGCTCATTCACGAAATGGCTGGCGGGCTAAAACCTGGCCGAAAACTAAAGGCGGTCATTCCGGGCGGAAGCTCGGCCAAGGTGTTACGAGCGGATGAGCGATTCAAACTGAAGCAAAAACAATCCGATGGATCGACGATTGAACGCGAGATGTCGATCGAAGAGATCCTGATGGATTTCGATTCGCTTACAGCCGCGGGCTCAATGGCTGGTTCAGGTGGCGTCATCGTACTCGACGATTCTCGCGACATGGTTTGGGTGCTCAATAACATCAATGAATTCTATGCACACGAGAGCTGTGGTCAGTGCACGCCCTGCCGGGAAGGCTCCCTTTGGATGAAGAAAATCACCGACCGCATGCTGCGCGGCGGTGGCGTAACAGAAGATCCAAAAACATTGAAGAATATTGGCGACAACATCGCTGGCAGGACGATTTGCGCATTTGGAGAAGCATGCGCGTGGCCGACACAAAGTTTTGTTCAAAAGTTTTCCGAAGAATTCGCGGCCCGCGCGCAGAAACCGGTTCCGCCTCCGCTCCCGCCGGAATATACGCCGCAGGAACTAATCGAAGAGGAGTCGATTCCCACAGTTCCCATGGCGCATGATCCGGGCTGGGAAAAAGCCGGTGCTGCCGGCACGATTTGAAAATGACATCTCGTGGTATGAATCGTGATCGATCCCTTTCGATTACGAGCATGAAAATATAATGGCCGAGCAAGTTTCATCACAGCCAATGTTCAACGTCCAGATTGATGGCGTGTGGCATCAGTTTCCTAAAGGCACGCGCGTGATCGAAGCGTGCGAGCAGGCCGGCAGTTATGTGCCGCGATATTGTTATCACAAGAAACTGAGTTCGCCGGGTAATTGCCGGATGTGCTTGGTCGAGATGGGATTTCCGAAACCTGGACCGGATCGCAAACCCGAGCTCGGCGCCAATGGTAAACCAATTATCAACTGGATGCCGCGTCCTCAAATTTCCTGCGCACAGGACGTCGCCGAAGGAATGGGTGTGCGGACCAATTCTCCGCTGATAAAGGAATGCCAGCGCGGCGTCATGGAATTTCTCCTCATCAATCATCCGCTCGACTGTCCGATTTGCGACCAGGCCGGCGAATGCCGATTGCAGGAATTCAGTGTCGATTTCGGCACGAGTGCATCGCGTTTTCTCGAAAACAAAGTGAAGAAACCGAAAAACGTCGTGCTCGGGCCGCGTGTTACGCTCGATGATGAGCGCTGCATTCTCTGCTCGCGTTGCATTCGTTTCTGTCAGGAAATCGCGCACGATGACGTGCTCGGCTTCGTCGATCGCGGCAGCTACACCGTGCTGACCGCGCATCCCGGCAAGCGGCTGGAAAATAATTATTCGCTTAACACCGTCGATATTTGCCCGGTCGGCGCACTGACTTCCACCGATTTTCGTTTCAAGATGCGGGTGTGGTTCTTGAAAGAAACGAAAAGCATCTGCACGAGTTGTGCCACTGGTTGCAACACCATCATTGGCACGCGCGAAGACGTGGTTTATCGCCAAACCCCGCGCGATAACGACGCGGTCAATTCCTCTTGGATGTGTGATTACGGCCGGCTCAACTTCTATTATCTCGAACCCGATAACCGTTTGCTCGAGCCGCAGGTTCGTCTGGGCAACAAGCTCGCAGCGACGGATTGGAAGACCGCTATTGACCGGGCGGCATCAGAATTGACGCAAGTCGACGGCTCGGAAATTGCGATCGTCGCCTCCGCGCGCATGACGAACGAGGAACTTTGGCTCACGTTACAATTGGCGAAGTCGTTAGGCGTTCAATGGATCGACATCGTTCCGCGCCGCGAACCAGGCGACGACATTTTGCTCAGCGAAGATCGCAATCCAAACACAAACGGCGCGCGACTGATTCTTGAATCGACAGCTGAACCGGGCGCGAACCTGCTCGCAATTGCTGAGGCGGTGAAATCTGGACAAATAAAAGTGCTGGCAGTTTTTGGGGAAAACCCAATGCATCTAGGCATACCCGTTGAACAACTTTCGCAGCTCTCAACGTTCGTGGTGATGGATATCTTATCGAGCGAGGCGACCGAAAAAGCGACGGCTGTTCTTCCCGCGTGCGGTTTTGCCGAAAAACGCGGCTCAATG
>QHNF01000439.1 GCA_003218345.1 Verrucomicrobiota bacterium
CGAAACAAAAGCGCGACGAAATGGAGAGCTTCGTCCTGGCCGAGACATTCAAATATTTTTACCTCCTCTTCGCGCCGCCGCGGGCATTAGATTTCGACAAGATTGTCTTTACCACCGAAGCACATCCACTCAGGCGCACGTGGTGAATATTCTGGAACCGGTTTCAAAAATCGACTTGTAGGGCGTTTCTGTGGAAGGCCAATCGCGTGCGCCAAGCAGGCGTCCGCCGCGGCGGACGCCTTGCGAATTGGGCGAAAGGAATTTGAAATTACTTAGGGAGGCGCCTGGCACAGCGAGGCAGCTCGGTAGTCATCGCCCCAGGCGAACATCCATCCAAACAGCCAGCGATAAAACTGCGCCGCGCGCGATAAATTTAAACTCAGGTGAAACTGCGAGCAGTGTCATGCCGTTCAGCAGACACGCCATGATGAGCGCGTCCTCCCTTCAGACTGACTCCGCCGATGACGCACGCGGCAATGGCGTCGAGCTCCATCAGGTCGCCCACGGTTGTTGTCGACGCGCCCGAGTAGGAAGTCTGCATGAAACCAGTAATCGCCACGATCGCTCCCATGATGCTAAACGAAGCGACCACCACTTTCTCGACCGGAATACCCGAGATGACCGCAGCCTCCTCATTGCCGCCGATGGCGTAAAGATAGCGTCCGAACGGTGTGTGGGTCGTGAGAACGTAAACTGCGAACGCAATGACACCGAGAATGATCGCTGATAACGGGATGCCGTGGAATTTGTTTGTCACGATGACAAACAGAAAAATCAGTTGCGCGGTGAGAAACAGTTTAAGAAAGACGAGCTCTCCATCTTCAACGGCAAATCCGTAGGCTTGACGCGCTTTCCTAGCGCGAAGTTTTGCCAAAATAATGGCGACAACGATCAGACCTGCGAGCGCATACCCTGCAATGGGCGGCAAATAAGACGTCGTGAGAACCGAATAAAGATTCGCGCGTCCGCCCTGCACGATCGGAATCGTGGAATTGTGAATGACGAGCCAGAACAATCCCTTAAAGATCAGCAGACCGCCGAGAGTGATGATGAAAGCCGGTATTTTCTGGCGCACGATCAAGTTGCCCATGCAAAACCAGATGAGAATGCCGGTGGCCAAAGCGGTTCCCATCGCCAGCGGCGCCGGACAGTTATGCTCGAATACGAGAACGCTCGCGATACCGCCAAGAAGACCGACACCGCTTCCGGCGGACAGATCGATGTTGCCGGGAAGGATCACCAGCAACATTCCCATTGCAAGCGTGGCGGTGATCGACAGCTCGGTCGTCAGCAGGGAGAGATTGCGCGGGCTGAGAAACTGCGGCGAGACGATGCCGAAGAACGCGCAAATGACGACGAGCGCGATAACCAGCGAGAAATCGCGAAGTGATTTTCTCGTTTGCACGGTCTAGGTCAATGCCACCTGCGTTTGTCCCATCGCTGCGGCGAGTAATTTCTCCTGCGTGGCTTCGTCGCGATTGAATTCACCGCCGATGCGACCTTCGTGCAGGACTACGATTCGATCGCTCATCCCGATTAATTCGGGCATTTCGCTCGACACGAGGAGAACAGCTTTGCCGGCATCAGTTAGTCGATTAACGATCTCGTAAATTTCGAGCTTGGCACGGACATCAATTCCGCGGGTCGGTTCATCAAGAAAGATCACGAGCGGCTCGGTCATGAGGGCCTTGCCCAGGACAACCTTCTGCTGCGTGCCGCCGGATAGTTTCGCTACCAGCGCTTCCAGTGTCGGCGCTTTTACGCGCAGCGATTGAAAGAAGTGATTGTTCTTTTGAAATTCAAGCCCCTCATCGATTAGACGGTTCTTCGTTAGGCTTGCCAAGGAGGAGAGCGAAAGATTGAAGCCGATGGTTTTGTCCAGAATCAATCCGTAGCGGCGACGATCTTCGCTTACCAGCACCATGCCGTGACGAATAATTTCTTGCGGCTTCCGCGCCTGAAGTTTGCGTGCACTGAGACGGACGGAGCCGCTCAAACGTGTACCCCATGCGCCGAACAAATGCATTAGCAACTCGGTGCGACCCGCGCCCATCAAACCGCCGATCCCGAGGACTTCACCAACGCGCAACGAAAAATTGATGTCGGCAAGAAAAGGCTCGCCGGAATGAGGATCGGCTACAGTGAGGTTTTCAACTTCGAGAGCTAATGGGCCCAGCTTCGATTTGCGGCGCGGAAACAAATCGCTGATTTCGCGCCCGACCATGTGCTTAATGACCTCTGCCTTGTCTGTTTGCTTGCTGTCGAGCGTGGCGATAGACGCCCCATCGCGCAGCACGGTAATCCGATCACAGACCGCGAAGAGTTCATCGAGTTTGTGCGAGATGTAGATGCTCGCTATTCCTCGACTCCGGAGATCGCGCAGGATGTCGAGAAGGATGAGGACTTCGTGTTCTGCCAGGGCTGCGGTCGGCTCGTCCGGGACAAGGATGTTGGAATTTTTTGAAAGTGCCTTCACGATCTCGACCAACTGTTTCTGTCCCATTCCGAGCTT
>QHNF01000438.1:0-1836 GCA_003218345.1 Verrucomicrobiota bacterium
TAAGCAAGGCAAAACTGCCCTCGCCGTCGTCGATTCCAACCTTGGTTAACCTAACCACACTCAGCTATGACTACACTAACTCCAAAAAGTAAGAGAATGGCATTATTGTGCGCCATCAGTTTTCTTAACCTATCCATCTTCGCACTGGCTGGCGAGATGAAGGACGCCGATACCACCACCAGCAAGCAAAACAGAATAGAGATCAAAGACTTCGCCTTCAATCCTCAAACCTTGACTGTGAAGTCTGGGGAGAAGATTACCTGGATCAATCGTGACGAAGAACCTCACACCGTTGTGAGCGTGGAGAAGCAGTTTAAGAAATCGACCGCACTCGACACGGATCAAGAGTTCACAATCACAACGGGCGCTCCCGGCACTTACACCTATTTTTGCTCAGTTCACCCGAAGATGACTGGGACGATCGTGGTGATGAAGCCGTAATGAACGATTGGTGCCCACTTACGAGGCCCTCGAACCAGCAGCGTTATGAAACTATTTCTCGCGGCTTCCATGAATCCCTTCGATCTGAAGGCTGCGCTCCTCGCCGGACATGCACAGCATCCCGTCATCATTCATTTCCCGATTGCGCTCTTTATCGCGAGCGCGGTCTTCGAGTTACTGGCGGTCTGGCGTAAGCAACCGGTTTTCGCAACGATCGCCTACTACAATCTACTGGGCGCCGCGCTGACTATCCCATTGGCAATCGCAACCGGCCTGGGAGCGTGGCGATGGCAGCTCGAAGGCGCGGCCCTCAAGGGCAACTTACGGCTGCATATGATCTGCGCGCTCACTTCCGCTTTGCTCATCTTCGTTCTCAGCTGGATGCGCTCGCGTCTCCGCGCGAAAGGCTTTTCGCCGAGTATCGCTTATTTCGCAGTGACATTGCTCGCACTGATGATGATCACGCTCACCGGCCATCTCGGTGGAATCCTCAGCGGTGTTGAAACGCCCTGAGGGATGCTTTCCAAGGTGAGCTCTTACTTACCTGGCTGCTTCTGGACGAACAATTCTCATGCGGCAACACATTTTTGAATCCAATCAGGACGTTCCGCGCATCTCATAGGAAACAACAAACTACTGGAAACTATGAAACCAATACTAATGACAACATGTGAACCCAGCCGTCGCGACTCGTTCGATCACACGATGTGCCAACACCGATCACAAATCACGAATTACAGCTACCATTCTATCGCTCTCGGAGGTTCGAGTGCGAATTATGCGCGCGGCTCAGCACGCTCGTTTTGGAATATCACCGGCGATTATTTCAAAAACGAAGCGCGCCGCGACTTTCTGGGTGAAGTCGCACTGTGGGCAGTTCTTGTTCTTACGGCATTTCTTCCCTTGATCAGCAACGCACATGCAGTGATGGAATTTGTGCGTGCGATCAGCAACTATTGAGCGACAGACCTTCTATCTGGTACTGGCGGCGTTATCGGCGTCGCTGGCCGGTTGCGAGCCTGCAAAGGACCGCGCGTTAGAGGAGACATTCCAGCAAGTTTATCCAATAGAGCCGACCACAAATATAACAATCAAAAATGAAGATGGCACGGTTCACATTTACGGGTCGCCTGCGAACGAGATGCGGGTGGAGGCAATCAAGAAGGCCTACACCCGCCAGCGGTTAGAACAGATCGCAGTCAATCTTTCGGTGCAGCAAGGCGCCGTCTCAATACGAACAAGTTTTCCTCCACGAAAAGCGTGGGGTCTGTCCGATCGCTCTGGCACCGTCGATTACACGCTCGTTGTCCCCCAAACCGCCACCATATCGCAATTAGACCTCGGCAACGGCGAAGTCCTGATCGACGGAATGCATGGCCGCACCGTGCGCGCACG
>QHNF01000438.1:1883-2486 GCA_003218345.1 Verrucomicrobiota bacterium
TTAGAACAAACCGAGGGACCCTCACTCTGCCCTACGACTGGTGGGAGGCGGGTAAGTTCTTGATCCAGGCAACAATCGCAAAAGGAAATGCCTGGGCCTTCCTCCCAAGTGACGCCGCGCTCCATCTGATCGCTGAAACCGGCAACGGAAAAATTGCCAGTGATTTCGGCGACCCAGGTGAGCGCACGTCCGATGATATGATGAAGGTCGACACTTCAATCCACTCCGGAAGCGAAGCGGCAATTAGGATCCATGCCGGGCAAGGCAACATTAAAATCGTGGAAGCAAATCCGTGAGATGAAATGATTTGACTCAGAAACCTCGCCAGCGGACGAGTCCGTCCGAATGGCGGACTTTCGCGAGTTGATCAATCTGACATCCCAAATCCAAAATCCATAATCAAAGATGCCTTCTTTCGACATTGTCTCCGAAGTGGACGCGCAGGAACTCGACAACGCGATCAATCAGGCGCGCAAAGAGCTGGCCACCCGTTTCGATTTCAAAGGTGTAACGGCTGAAATTCTCCCCGAAAAAGACAAAATCACGCTTACTGCTCAGGACGCCGCCCATCTTCGCGGGTTACGCGAAATTCTGGTCGCCAAA
>QHNF01000438.1:2633-2963 GCA_003218345.1 Verrucomicrobiota bacterium
AAAGCCAGTTACAGGATCGACAAATTCGCGTCACAGGAAAAAAGAAAAACTACTTGCAAGCCGTCATTCAATTTGTGCGTGGCCGCGACTTTGATGTCGCCACCAACTTCAAGAATTTCCGCGACTGATCTGCTCGTTGTGAAGATTCACCCCCCCTGCACTGGCGGCATGATCGAAATCTCCTCGCCCGGTTTCAGTTTGTGGCCGCGATCAACAAACTCCACGCCGGCGCCAATCAAAATGCTCTTGTCATGCGGACGAAGTGCAGGTTGCTTCGCATAAATTTGGTCGAGCAAATCGCGGACAGTTGCTCCTTCCGGGAGATCGAAA
>QHNF01000440.1:0-3308 GCA_003218345.1 Verrucomicrobiota bacterium
AATGAAACCGGAGCAATCCATGCCGCCGTTTGCGGGATCAGCGGAGCCGTATGCGTAACCGAGATTCTTCGTTGTCAGATCGAGACCGGCCTCGATGATTTGGCGCACTTTAGCCGGGTAAGCATCATAACCGGCAATTTCGTCAGGTGAGAGGGTGACATTGGGAGCGCCTCTTCTTCCACGAGGAGGTGACGGTGTGAAAGTTTGTTGTGGAGTTTCAGTTGGACTCGGCGAGGGGATTTCTTCTGGTGGCGCTGTTGGCGATGGAGTTGCTTTTTTGTGCTTTGATTTTCTCTTTGGCGTCGGGCTTGGGGAGGGAGTCGGTGAAATTTTCTTTTGCCTTGGCGAAGTCGTTGGCGATGGAGTGGGCGTCGTTTTGTTGGCTGAGCGTTTCCGATGCTTGCGGGTCGGAGCTGGTGTAGGTGTCGGCGCGAAAATCTTTTTAATCTTTGTGCCTGCCGATTCTTCGGCCGAGTCTGCGATGCGAACGGCGCTGAATAGCATCACGACAATTAAAAACACCCGAAGCATAGCTTTGGAAGTCATGGAATTCTGTAGAGCATTTCTGTGAAACGCCAAGCTTCCCGGCGTCTGACACAGACGCCCTACAATCCACGTCGCCGAAATTTGTGAGATTGTTTTAATCGCAGGAGACAAGTCACTGGCCGAGCTCCTTGAGAATCGCTTTGTTGAGGCGAATGCCGCCCTCGAGATTTTCGAGAGGAAAATTCTCGTTAGGCGAATGGGCGCGACAATCAGGCAGGGCCAGTCCCATGAGCAGCGTTTCGACGCCCAGGATGCTGCGGAACTGCGAGACAATCGGGATGCTTCCGCCTTCGCGTATGAGGGCGGCGTCCCGGTTGAAAGCTTTGCGTAGTGCGCGCTGGGCCGCTTCGCCAATTGCTGAATGCGGATCAGTCAGATACCATGGACCGCTGTGGCCATCGGTAATTTCGACCGTGACGCCTTTTGGCAAATTCTTGCGCAAATGTGCTTTTGCCAGCTTTAGAATTTCATCGCCTTCCTGTTCTGGAACGAGGCGGAAGGTCAGTTTCGCCATGGCATGACTGGCGATTACCGTCTTTGTCCCCTTCCCCTGATAACCGCCACCGATTCCATTGATCTCAGCGGTCGGTCGCGCCCAAATGCGCTCCACCGAATTGTAGCCCGCTTCGCCGAAAAGTTCGGGCACGCCAGTTTCTTTCAGGACCAGTTTGTCGCCGTCGACTGGAAGTTTGCGCCACGTTTCGCGCTCCCAATTTTCCAAAGGCTTAACGCGATCGTAGAATCCCGCGATCGCCACCCGGCCTTCGCGATCGTGAAGCGTTGCCAGTAATTGCGCGAGCGCAGTGATCGGATTGGCAACGGCCCCGCCAAAAACGCCGGAGTGCAAATCCATTTTCGGTCCAGTCACTTTAATCTCGAGGGCGGTCACTCCGCGGAGACCGTAACTTAATGTCGGCACGCCGCGGTCGATCATTCCGGTATCGGAAACTACTGCCACCTCGCTCTTCAACGCGTCTTGATTCTGACTGAGAAAAGGGCCGAGGTTTGCACTGCCGATTTCCTCCCAGATGCAAGTTCACCGGCAACTCGTGATCTTGTTCCATCGTTTCCTGAATGCCGAGAATGTGCGAAAGAATTTGGCCCTTGTTATCAGTCGCGCCGCGCGCGAAAACGTAGCCGTCTTTCAGAACAGGTTCGAACGGCGGCGAATCCCACAGCTCAAGAGGATCGGGCGGCTGCACATCGTAATGTCCATAGATCAAAACTGTGCGCCGTCCGGGTCGATGTTCGTTACGCGCCCACACAATCGGGTGACCCGCCGTTGGGACGACTTTTGATTCCAGGCCAATGGCCGCAAGTTTCTGCGAGACCCATTGCGCGCACTCGCGCACATTGCTGGCAAACTGATTATCCGTCGAAACACTCGGGAACCGCAGAAAGGAAAAATAATCTTCCAAATAATTTTCGCCCATATCTGCCAAAGCTACTCAAACTTCCGGCATTTGCCTACGACTTTGGACGAAGCTGTCTGCGCATCACATACAGCACCGACGCAATTGCGAGCAAAATCCCATTCACTGCAAACTCCCGCACCGTTGCGTGCGAAAGAATCCAGATGATGGCGACAATGGCGAGCGCAGGGACGATTTTCATACCTGGAAAATTGAAGGGCTGACCGTCGGTGCGGATGTCGCGTTGCACCAAAAACCAGCAGGCGGCACAGCAGAGTAGATACATCAAAAGAACCGCCACATTGGAAAGCACCGCCAGTTGCTCGAACGTGCCGGTGATGGACAAGGCAAAGGCAAGGAGGGCGTAGGTCACGATAGCGACATCGGGCGAGCGGTAGCGCGGATGGACGTGCGCGAACCACGCCGGCAATGCGCCATCGCGGCCGAAGGCGAAGATGATCCGCGGCGAACTAAGAATGTCGCTCGTGACGAATCCGAACGCGGAGACGGTCGCGCCCACGAGAAGAGTGGTGCGGCCAATGTTTCCGAGAAATTTCGCGGCCGCTTCAGCGAGCGGCGCGTCCTTATAGTTGGCAAGATCGGCACCGAGCGTTCCTTGCGCCACGATTTGGATCATGATGTAGATGATCGTTGTAATGACGAGCGCCAGATAAGCCGAGCGCGGCACGGTGCGCGACGGATTTTTCACTTCGCCGCTCGGAATCAACGCGACTTCGATTCCGACGAATGCGAAAATCAACAGAATCACCGCGTCACCTAATGACTTGCTGCCCGGCCAGGCTGCCCAGGTGAGATTCGCTGGATGAATGAAAAAGATTCCAGCGCAAACGAACAGGAGCAGCGGGAGCAGTTTCGCGAACGTTACGACAGTCACCGCGCCCGCGCCTCCGCGCACTCCACGCACGTTGATCACCACGAGCGAACCGTAAACGACAATCATGACGATTATGCGCATTACCCCGCTGCCCAGGAACGGCGCGACGATGACAATTGAATTTACCAAGACATTCACGACGCCGGCAACTGCCCCGAGCGCAGTGATGCCGTAAAGCACGCCGGCGAGAAATCCAATGTAACGACCAAAAGCGACTTCGACATACGCGTACAGCCCACCAGTCAGCGACACACGACTACCTGCAATTGCGAAACAAGTGACGAACAACACCATCGCGATTGCGCAACAGATAAACGCGACAGGCGCCGCCGGTCCAAGTCCTCTCGACATCGCTGCCGGCAAAACAAAAATACCGGCACCGATCGTCGAGCTGATGATATTAGCCGTCAGCGCGGGAATGCCGATGCCGCGAACCAACTGATGATCGACCCGCT
>QHNF01000440.1:3351-3656 GCA_003218345.1 Verrucomicrobiota bacterium
AGCCTCCCAGCCAGAGCTTTGATCGCTGCGGTGATCGTAATCGTCTGGGTTACTCGGCGTCTCAAAAATCTTTGCAGATTGAAAATTTGAAAGCTCTCCGGATAGTGGCGACTTATCGCCATAAACCAAGCCGCCCGTCGGCGCGGAATCTGAAATGTTGAAGGGAAGTGTTAAAGCCACAATATCCTGTAGCTGGCGGAGCCGGCAGCCCCTCAAATTGTGTGATTTTGCACTTGTAACGCACCGAAGCCTACTATATTGACCAAATCGAAGTCCGAGGTTTCGGCCTACCATGCACTTACAAT
>QHNF01000032.1:0-369 GCA_003218345.1 Verrucomicrobiota bacterium
TAGCACGCAAAATATCGCCAACTGCATAGCCAGAGCCCCCGGCGTCGATTTTGCTATTGGTGTAGATCACCCTCGCTGGAAGCGTTCCATGCCCTCCGGACACAACGACGGGATTCGTGGGGAAATTCGTGTATGACCCCATGTCTATAGGCCATAATGCCGAATCCCTTGCAGGAGCGTCATAAAGCGCTCCACCTGGAAAAACCGTAACAACCATCACCTTAGCGGGCGTGCCGCTTCCGCCAGAAAGAGTTAATATGTCCCCGGGTTGATAGCCACTACCGGGATAAGATGGATCAACTTTAATGCCCGGTTCAATCGTGGATGTAACATTATTTATCCCGCCGTGACCATTCTTGGAGATTTGGT
>QHNF01000032.1:531-1052 GCA_003218345.1 Verrucomicrobiota bacterium
AGTCTGTCAGTGTTACCCAAATAAATTCCGCTCCCAACTGGGCCAGATGGCCCAATAATGTTATTCATTATCTTGCTCTCCGGGCTGTAAAACAAGAGAATGTTACTTGTGCCGCATCGGCTGAACCTGCTTCCGTAAATAATTGTCTTGGGAGAATGACTAACCCAAATATTATTCTGACTGGTATTGTCAACCTCACAATCTCGAATTCCGGTTCCAACTACATTGCCAACCACTATTCCAATCCAAGGAATGTTACGCACACGAGTTTTAATAAT
Organism: Verrucomicrobiota bacterium; assembly: GCA_003218345.1. Taxonomy (GTDB): domain Bacteria; phylum Verrucomicrobiota; class Verrucomicrobiia; order Chthoniobacterales; family UBA10450; genus Udaeobacter. The sequence continues at coordinate 810 of QHNF01000032.1, forward strand.
TCGAACATTATTCCCCAAAGCCTTAATTCCATTTAAAAAAGGCACGGGCTGAGCATGCCCGGAAAGATTACCGTCAACAGTCAAGTCTGCGATGGATGAACCAGATGGCAAGTTTACGATATATCCAGACATATTTGCGGCAGCCTCGATTATGCTACTCTCTTTTCCGTCGCCCAGAAGATGCACTGTTGATGCTGGCGAGATATTCGTTCCGACAAGATAAGCGCCAACAGGAAAATAGAT
>QHNF01000032.1:1185-9184 GCA_003218345.1 Verrucomicrobiota bacterium
CATACTGCAACAGGGTGTCTCCGTCGAATTTAGCAAATTGATTATGGATTCTTTTGGGAGGATTTTTGCTGTTGGTGCGAAGGGGTCTTGTGCCGTTTGACTTAATGAAAGAAGAACTTCGGCATCAACTCGCCTACATTATACTTACAGCCAGCTGTTCGTAAGCCGTACGGCGCTAGATATAATCCGATCACCCATTTGCGAAACCCTCTTCTGAAGCACAGCTTGCGTCCCATCTTGCGAGCAATCATTCACCACGATGATCTCTTTGCTCTGAAGGCGCGCGTTGCGAACTGACCTCGACGATCTTCTCGATCGTGGCCTTCTCACTATAACAAGGGATTACAATTGAGAGTTTCATCTTTTTAATACGCGCGGCGTTTCGCCGCCTAGGCACTCTCTCGGACTCTCGATAACGCAATTTCGCTGGAGAAAAAGAACGTTTGTGCTTGACTAATAGGTTCGACGTTTACGGTCAGAATGCCTGCGGAAGTTATCAAAATTAGCGGTGCGCGCCAGCACAACCTCAAGAACCTCCACGTGGAAATTCCACGGGAAAAGCTGGTTGTCATTACCGGTTTGAGTGGTTCCGGGAAATCATCACTGGCTTTCGATACTCTTTACGCGGAAGGGCAACGCCGCTACGTCGAGAGCCTCTCTGCTTATGCGCGGCAGTTCCTCGATCAAATGGAGAAGCCCAATGTCGATTTTATCCAGGGACTTTCTCCGGCGATTGCCATCGAGCAGCGCAGCGCCGGGGCCAATCCAAGATCGACAATCGCGACTACCACTGAAATTTACGATTATCTGCGGGTCCTCTTTTCGGCTGTTGGCCAGCCGCACGACCCACTCACAGGCCAGCCGCTGAGCCGCCAAACGCCCCAGCAAATCGTCGATCAGATCCTAGCGTACGAGCCGGGGTCGAAAATAATTGTGCTGGCGCCGCTGATTGAGAATCAAGCGGGCGAATTCCGAGATGTAATCGAAAAAACCAGGCGTGAAGGATTCGTTCGCGCGCGGATTGACGGTGAGCTTATCGAGCTGGATCGCCCCGAGCCAATCCGGCTCAACAAAAACAAGCGACACACGATTGAGGCGGTAGTCGATCGGCTAGTCGCGCGCGATGGGATCCGCATTCGCCTCACTGATTCAATAGAGACTGCGCTCAAATGGGGTGGGAACACATTGTCGATCTTGCGATCGGTTCAGAAGCTGCCGAATGCTGAACGTCCGATATCGAAGACCGAATTGCAGGAGTGGGAAGAGCTGCGTTACTCCACTGATTATGGAAACCCCGAGACCGGGTTTAGGCTCGGCGAACTAACTCCCAGACATTTTTCTTTCAACAGCCATCTTGGAGCATGTCCGGCTTGCCACGGACTTGGCACACAGTTGGTTTGCGATCCAGACCTGATGATTTCCGATCCTAGCAGAACGCTGGCCGAAGGCGCGATTACGCCGTGGCGGCGCGGGACGAAACGGATGCAAGCATACTACCGGCATCTGCAGAAGGCGCTCGTGAAACATTTTCACGTCGATGAAGACGTTCCTTTCAGCGAATTGCCAGAGGAATTCAAGCAAGCGCTTTACTTTGGCACGAATGGAGCGCCGATTGAATTGAATTTCAGCGACGACGGCGAAGCGAAGGTTGCAAAACCGTTCGAGGGACTCGTGCCGCAAATGCAACGGCTTTACGAGCAAACCCAGAGCGAATTTACTCGCAACCGCATTCGCTCGTTCATGACGCGCGAGCCGTGCAAAGTGTGTGATGGAGCAAGGCTCAAACCGGAAATCCTCGCGGTCACCATCAAAGATCGGCACGCATGCGAATTCAACATTCACCAGTTCAGTGAGCTGACGATCGAAGTGGCCACCCGGTTTATTGGAGCTCTCGACTTGACCGCGCACCAACAAGCCATCGTGAGCGACGTGGTGCGCGAAATTCGATCGCGCTTGAAATTCCTCGTTGATGTCGGCCTCGGTTATCTCACGCTCGATCGCCAGAGCGGGACGCTTTCCGGCGGCGAAGCACAGCGAATCCGCTTGGCGACACAGATCGGCTCCGGTCTTGCGGGCGTTCTTTACATCCTGGACGAACCGAGCATTGGACTGCATCAGCGTGACAATGCGCGATTGCTAGGGATCTTGCGGTGTCTCCGTGACCTGGGCAATTCGGTTATTGTAGTCGAACACGATGAAGAAACGATCCGGGCCGCAGATTACATTATCGATCTTGGCCCGGGCGCAGGCCCGCGGGGAGGCGAAATCGTAGCGCAGGGCAAACTCAAGGACATCCTGTGCGCGAAGAATTCTTTAACCGCCGAGTATCTTTCCGGCCGCGCGCGGATTCCCGTTCCCAAGCAGCGTGCCAAACCGCGCTCTCCCAACCAATCTGAAGCTTGGTTAACGTTGGTCGGCGCGAAGGAAAACAATTTGAAGGATATTACCGTTTCGTTTCCGCTCGGTTGTTTGACCTGCGTGACCGGCGTCTCTGGCAGCGGTAAATCCACCTTGGTGGATGACATTCTGCGGCGCGCGTTGTTTCGGCGTTTTTATAATGCGAAGGAAAAACCGGGCGCTCATCGGGCCATTCGCGGAGTGGAACAGATCGACAAAGCAATTGTGATCGATCAGAGCGCGATTGGGCGAACGCCGCGGTCGAATCCGGTCACCTACACGGGCGCGTTCACCCCGATCCGCGAGCTGTTCAGCCAATTGCCCGCGGCGCGGGTGCGCGGTTATGACGCAGGGCGTTTCAGCTTCAACATTAAAGGCGGCCGTTGTGAAAATTGCGAAGGCGGCGGGTTAATCAAGATCGAGATGCACTTTTTGCCCGACGTTTATGTCGAATGCGAAGTGTGCCACGGCAAACGCTACAACCGTGAGACACTCGAGATCACTTACAAAGGCAAGCACATCGCCGACGTTCTCGATCTGACGGTGGACGAGGCAGCGCGCTTTTTCCGAAATATTCCCAGCGTTTCAGAAAAGTTAGACTCGTTGCTAGATGTGGGCCTTGGCTATCTGCGACTTGGCCAAGCCGGAACGACTCTTTCCGGCGGAGAAGCTCAGCGCGTGAAACTGGCGACAGAGCTTGCGAAAAAGGCGACTGGCCGCACTCTTTACATTCTCGATGAACCGACGACCGGATTGCATTTCGCAGATATAGAAAAATTGCTGCAAGTGTTAATGAAGCTGCGCAACGCGGGTAATACGGTAATTGTGATTGAACATAATCTGGAGATGATCAAGTGCGCCGACTGGATCATTGATCTGGGGCCCGAAGGTGGCGAAGGCGGAGGCGAGGTCGTTGGGGCGGGTACACCAGAGGAAGTTGCGGATGTTCCGGGTAGCCACACGGGGCGATGTCTGCGGTCAGTGCTAGAGGGCAAATGAGACATATAAGACATATAGGTCTCATAAGTCTCATCGTACTGGTCTCAGTCGCGCGCGGGGAAATTTCGACCGAGCTCACAGAAGCGGCAACTCCGCTCGCGGAAGGCGTGCCGGAGGTCGCGGTCGTACGGTTGCAGGCGTTGCTGAATGATAATCTGTCCGAACCCGAGTGGCTCGCGGTTGCAGAGAAACTTGCCGAAGCACAGGTTGCTGCAAAGCAGCCGGAGAGTACTCTCGTTTTGCTGGCAGACGCCAGGCTGCGCGAACTGCCATGGGCAAAGTTCTGGCGCGCCCAAGCCCTTGCCAGCCTGCGTCGGTGGGTCGACGCGCTGCCCCTCTACGAGGAACTGGCGATGAAGAAAGGTTCTTCGCTTCAGGCAGCAGCCACTTTTGGGGCAGCGGAAATGCTGCGCGCGTTGGGAAAAAGGGACGAAGCACTGAGCAAACTCACTCTTCTCTTCCATAACGAGGAATGGGCTACACGAGCGCAGTTACGAGCAGCCGAATTGTACATTGAAATAGCCGATGCCCCCAATGCGCGGCGCCTCCTGGGAGAGATGCAGCCAACGTTGGTTGCAGAACGAAGAGAACGCCGCGTACTACGTGGCCGCCTCGAGCTCATTTTGCGAAGGCCCGAGAGAGCAATCGGTATGTTTCAAGTGCTTCTGAAAAGACCTGAGGGAGCACCTCATTCCGCGCTAATCGCGGCACTGTTCGGCATAGCTGAAGCACATGTGCAATTAAAAACGCCGGAAGCTGGAGATGATGTCATCGAGCGATTTATCGACCTTCATCCAGGAGACCCGGATCTTCCTCTTCTCTTCGCAAAATTGGATGAGCTCTATAGGATGGAGCACAGACCATCGCGCAACGAACTTGAGAGATGGGTGCGCAGCCCGGAACAGCCACGGCGAACATTCGCGCGATGGTATCTAGCTCGTCTGGAAATTCGAGCCGGGCACAGGGAGCGAGCCAGGCAATTATTTACTGATCTATGGCACACAAGCGTAAAATCTCCGGCGATCGCGCCCGCTTTCCTGGAGTTTGCACAATTCGAGTTGGAGGATGGACGTTTCGATGAGGCGATTGCGATTTTCGATGATACGCGCCTCTTGCATCCGGAGAGGTCTTTACTGGATCGGATCGATCTGCTGTCAGCGCAAGCGCAGTATCTGGCGAACCGTTTTGACGTGGCGACTGCAGCGTTTGAGCAAATCGCGCGTTCCAATTCGCCATGGACGAAGGTTGCGCTGTTTAATGCATCCACCGGTTGGCTGCAACTTGGCAATCACGCGCGTTTTTTGGCCGATTACGCCGAGTTAGAAAAGCAAGGCGACGGCGAAGAGTCGCGCGCCAACTTGCGATTGGAGGAGGGCTTGCTGCAGGCGGCGAACGGCGACAAAAAAGCGGCAGAATCGCTGCAGAAGTTCATTCGTGCTTTTCCTAAGAATCCTCGCGTGTCGGAAGCCTGGGTCGGCCTGGCCGAGCTGGCTTTTCATTCTTCGCCGCCGCGCCTCGACGAAGCGCGCAAAAATCTCGATCATGTAGCCGAATGGACACGAACCCCTGCAGCCGCGGAGCGCGCCGATTATCTCAGCATCTGGATTGAGGATTCAGCAGGTGGGAACGAAACGAAAGTGATTGAACTGGCAAAGAGTTTTCTTGAGCAACATGGCGACTCACCGTTCGCTCCGGAGGTTCGCATGAAACTAGCGGAACTTTATTACCGGCACCAAGACTTCGCTAACGCACAGACGCAGTTTGAAGTTATCGCGCAACAGAGTCCCGATAATGCACTTGGCGAAAAAGCGCTCTTTTTCGCCGCAGAATCCGCCATGTCGAGCATGGGTGACCATTCGCTCGACCGGGCTCTTGTTCTGTTTGATCAACTCGTGCAGCAGAACGGCGCGCTGCGGTGGGCCGCGCGCAATGAACAAGCCGTGATTGAGCGCAAGCTTGGAAAGTCCAAAGATGCTCTCGCCCTTTACGATGAGGTATTAAAGAGTGACGCAGATCCATCTGAAAAACGCGAGGCGCTTTGCGGAAAGGGCGACATTTTTTTTGAGGCGGGCGCAACCGACCCGAATAATTATCAGCGTGCGATTGAAACTTACGACCAACTAGCCTCCGACAAGGGCGAGCCAATTCACTGGCGTAACCAGGCCCTTTTTAAAAAGGGGCTGTGCTTGGAAAAGAAAAATGACCGAGCCAACGCCCTTACGACGTTTTACGAAATATTGGAGGATGAGGCGCGCCCAGATCGACGGCGCGAACTATTCTGGTATTACAAAGCCGGATTTAACGCTGCGCGGCTATTGGAGGAGGATTCAAAGTGGGAATCTGCCGCCGCGATTTATGAAAAACTCGCTGTAGCCGGAGCCAACCGAAGCGAAGAAGCAAAAGCCCGACTCAACCAGCTGCGCTTGGAACATTTTCTTTGGACTGACTAACCTGCGATGGCCGAAACTGTCGTGTTTTTGTCCTAGAGCCGCTCGAAATAAGCTTGCAAGAATTCGAGACGGGACTCATAATCAGGACATGAAAACAGGAAGCAGACTCAGTCGCGTGTGCGGCTGGTCGGTCCGATCTGCAACTGGCGTGCTCACGCTCGCATTTTGCGCATCGGCATTTGCTACAGATCCGAGCAAGAACATAGCGCTCCCGGCGCAACCACAGCAGGTCACGAAGACCACAAAGAAAATGTGCTTGGTTGTGACTGGAAGCTCCGCTATTCCGCAGCCTTGCAATCGGCTCGCTGCAATCCCGACCACTGCCAACCCGATGACTATTTACGGGCATCGTCCGGGGAGATAACCAAAGACTCCGGCAATTTTGGCGGTAATGACGTGCTGCCGGCCCCAGCAGTGCGGACGCAGGCTTATATTTTTACGCGCCAAGTCATCATTCCGCGCAGCCGCGCGCCAACTTTTTCGATTGGATGCTTTTCAGCTTTGCGGAGCAAATGCCCGTATCCCGCTCCGTCGGTTTTCATTTCCCGAATAAAATCGCGCGCGAATTTGCCTGAGCGGATGTCCCGCAGCGCTGAGCGCATGTGTTGCTGCACCGATTGATCGATAATTTTTGGGCCAACCGTCAACTCGCCCCATTTGGCGGTATCGGAAATCAATCTGCGCATTCCGGCGATTCCTGCTTCGTGAATGAGATCGACAATAAACTTGAGCTCGTGCAGGCATTCGAAGTAAGCGAGCTCCGATGGATAACCGGCGCGGACGAATGTGTCAAAACCGGCGCGAATCAGCACGCTGGTGCCGCCACAGAGGACTGCCTGCTCGCCAAAAAGGTCGGTCTCTGTTTCCTCTCGAAAAGTGGTCTCCAGCACATCCGCGCGGGTGCAACCGATTCCCTTTGCCCATGCCAACGCAGTTTGCTTTGCGCGCCTGCTTGGGTTTTGATGAATCGCTATCAATCCGGGCGCGCCACGTCCTCGCCGAAATTCCCGGCGCACCATCGGGCCGAGGCCTTTCGGCGCGACCATTATGACATTCACATCTTTGCGCGGAACTATCGTGCGGTAATGAATTGCGAAGCCATGTGCGAACAGCAGCGTTTGGCCGGGCCGCAAATGCGACGCAATCTGTTCCGCGTAAATCTCCGGCATTTGGGTGTCTGAAAGCGCGAGGAAAATAACATCCTCGCGTCGCGCAGCTTCCGGTGTGCCGAGAACTTCGAGACCGCTCCACCTGGCCCGCACGCGGGATTTGCTGCCTGGATACAACCCGACAATTACGCTGATCCCGCTGTCCCTAAGATTGAGAGCGTGAGCCTTGCCTTGCGCTCCGAACCCGATCACCGCGCATGTTTTTCCCTTCAGCCAGCGAAGATCGCCGTCTTTGTCGGCGTAAATGCGTGCGGCCAAGTTTAGCTGCCTGGCTTAGCCAAAACTGAGCTCGCCGTCGCAAGCAATGATTTGTCTTCGTTATCCGTCAGTCCAGCGAGGAAATAGCGAATCCGCCGAAACGATTGACGCAAAAACAAATCGGCAGCGAACTGCTCCGGTGGCGCAGAATCGCCGTTTCGCCGCGCGGACTGAAGCTCGGCATCATGACGGCTGAGCACGCAGGTTGAAGCAAAAAGATCCATCGCCGCATTGGCGATCCGCTCTTGGACAAGCTGCATATCCAGAATCGGCTCGCGATAAGTGATGAGCGCGCGGTTCACGGCGAAATTAAAACGCCAGATCAGGCGGCCAAGCTGATTAGCAAACGAACGCAGCTCCGTGCTTCGCACCGGAACATCGGGAACCCGAACGGTTGCGCCGAGTCGATGCATTCCCGCGGCCCATGCGCGGCCGATTCCTGCGCGCGTTGGTTTCAACATGGTGTCGTAAATTTCCTTAAACTCCATTCCCGGGTCGCGCATCCCCACCAGTGCGATGAAAGAAGTGAGCACTTCGTTTGCGCCTTCTCCGATTTGGTTGATCCGCGCATCGCGCAGCATTCGCTCCAGCGGAAGATCGGTAAAGTACGCCGAGCCGCCATAAATTTGAAAAGCATCGTTAATCACTTCCCAAAGCCGCTCGGTAGTAAAGACTTTCAGCATGGCGGTCTCAATCATGTAGTCCTCCAGTCCGCGGTCGATTAGC
>QHNF01000441.1:0-3768 GCA_003218345.1 Verrucomicrobiota bacterium
GCAGCATCTAAGGGGATTTGTCCTTTCGTCACGTCGCCGGGGAAGAGTTCCGTCGCCGGCTGGATGTTTGCGCCCATGTCTAGCTCTAATGAGATCTGCCGGGCTATAGCTACGTTATCGCCGGTAACCATCTTTACCTGGACGCCGTATTCACGAGCGCGGGCGATGGTGCTTTTGGAATCCGGTCGGGGCGGGTCCAGCAGCGGGAGAATTCCCAGGAACGCCCAGGGACCATCGCCCTGGGTGCCTGCCACACCAATGGTGCGGTACCCTCGACTCGCGAAACCATTCACGACCTGCTGCGCCTTCTCCAAGTCTGCACCAGAGAGCTTTGCCAGTCCGAGAATTACCTGAGGCGCGCCTTTGGTAGCTCGAAAAGCTTTGCCGGAGGTGTTCTTAATCGTTGCCTCAGTCCGTTTATCCACAGGATTAAAGGGGACATACTCTTCCTGTTGATAGCTCTTTAGTACTGAGGGGTTTTTCAGTCCGGCCATTATCGCGAGATCGATCGGATCGTTATCAGCTGCCCGGGAAGCGAGCGATGCCACTAGAATCAACGTTTGCGTGTCTTGTTCTGAGTCAACGTACCAGTCTTGTCGGAACACAGCACATCGACGCCCGCCAATTCCTCGATGGCCTCTAATCGCGAGACGATTGCTTTGCTCTTGGCAAGCCTTCGCGCACCTAGAGCCATGGTAACCGAAAGGACTGCCGGCATTGCTACTGGAACTGATGCCACCAGAAGGATAAGGACGATCTCGGCCAGCCTTAACAAGACTGCTCGGTCGTAATGGCCGCGCATGTCGAAGAGACGATTGGCCACCAATATCACCACCAAGACCAGTGCGAGAATAATGAGAAAGTTGCCGATCTTCATCACGGCTCTCTGGAAGTGGGAGATGTTTCCGGCGGCAGCGACCAATTTCGCCGTGCGTCCGAAAAATGTATTTTCACCCGTCGCAGTGACTACCGCGATCATCTCTCCCTGTTTTACGATGGAACCCGAGTATGCGTCCTCACCTGATTTCTTGGTTGCCGGCAAGGATTCTCCCGTGAGCGCAGATTGGTCGACGCTGATGTAGTCGCCCTGAATGAGCTTACAGTCGGCAGGGACCACATCGCCGAGGTAAAGCCGAATGATATCTCCTGGCACGAGCGTGCGAGCATCGACTTGCTCCCATTTTCCATCGCGCAGAACGCGCGCTTTTAGCGCGAGAGAACTCTTCAATGCTTCGAGCGCGTTCGAAGCCTCGTGTTCCTCCCAGAATTCCAACAGGGCGTTGAACAGCAGAAGCGAGGTGATGATTGTAAAATCGCCCCAGTCTCCTACGATCAAGGCCATCAGCGCTGCAGCCTCGATCATCCAGGGTATGGGACCCCAGAAATAAGCGACGAAGGCGGAAAGCGCGCTTTTCTTTTCTTCGGCCAGCGCGTTCGGCCCGTACTTATTCAGGCGTTCCTGTCCCTCGGCAGGATCCAAACCAGTCTTGGGATCGGTCCCAAGCTTCGCGAGGATTTCGGCAACAGTGGAACTAGCGGATCCGGCACGATCTGACACTGTCATGAACAATTCCTCGGCTCATTTTGGTAGGAGGACGTGATAACGTGTCGCGTCTTCCAAGACTAGAAAAAAAGCATGACAACAACGGCGGCGCGTCGGATGGTCGCGCCGCGATTGCTGTGGCTACCTGTAACCGCTATTGCGATATCGCATTTCCAAAAGGACAGTGAAGTAATGAGCAAGCCTCAAGACGGTTTCGTTTCACGGTTTTTGAATCGGCCGATTTCGCGCCGCGTTACGCGTTTTCTGCTCAAGTTTCCGATTCATCCCAGTGTCTGGACGATATCGATCTTTGCCCTGCCCTTAATCGCCTGTGTGTTTCTTGTGCGCGGGAATTACGTGAGCGTCGTCATCGGCGCGGCCATTTTTCAAGCATTCAGTATTCAAGCGTTCAGTATTCTTGACGGCTGCGACGGCGAAATTGCTCGCGCCAGGGATTTGGAATCGAAATTCGGGGAACGTTTGGATCACCTCTGCGATTTTATGGCAAGTCTTCTCTACGTTCTTGCTCTTGGATTAGGGCTTCATCGTGCGGGTGAAGGAATTGTGTGTGCTGTCCTGATTACGGCCAACGAATGGTTCCTACGAGCTGGCAAGAGCGAAATGTCGGTGGCCTCGTCCGCCTTGCATGGATCGTTTTACGCGAGGCATCACGGAATGATCGGGCATTCCGGTTTGCTTCATCTAGGCGAACGATTTGTGTGGTGGCTCTTTCAGTTGACCAAACGTGACATGGCTGTTTTCGTTTTTCTCATGCTTGCGTTACTCGGCTTGGCCCAGTGGATTCTTCATCTCTGGATGGTTGTTGCCGGCGCTAGCCTAGTTCTCAGCGCGATCGCCGCGATCAGATCCGGAATTGGCGAAGACGACATCGTGTTGCGCGAGCCGCGATCGTAATTGTCTTTCGGCGCACGCCAGCATTGCGATTGTGTCGATGTCCTGCCACCAGGCGTCTAGAATATCGACGGCGCGGGCCTTGCCCTCCGACGCCATCGAACGGACTCCGTCCGCGAGACTGCAATCTCCATCGCGTTTTGCTCGCTCGAGGTGATCGAAAATCTCTGGTGGGCAGACAAAAAGACCAGTATCGATTCCGTCGTAAACTGTTAAATGTTTTCCGATCTTGAGAATTCGGTTGCCCCGAGTCTGAACTTTCATCGCGTCATCGAGATCGAAAATTGAATCCAACTTTCGGTCGAGCGCGACATTGAGTCGATCCATGACCGCGTTACGGAGCAGAAGATCGACGATTGATTGATCAAACAAATGGTCGCTCATCGTGAGGAGAAAGGATCTGCCAACGTGGCTAGCCGCCGTTAGTAGAGAGATGCCGTTTTGTTTTTGCCAATCAGGATTTTCGATGAAACGCGAATCGAAGCTGGAGGGAATCAACTCCTTGACCTGTGCAATCATGCGCTCGCTTTCGTAGCCGACCACGAAGTTGACGGTTTTGATCCCTGCGCGAACCAAGGCATTCAGGATGGACGAAATCAGCGGACGACCAAGGATTGGAACGAATGGCTTGAGAAGGGCTTTATCGAGACCGCGCATACGCGAACCTTTGCCCGCCATCAAAACTACTGCCTCCGAAATACGAGTCATATTCCGTAATACTTCTTCAACCCCCACAGCCGGACGCGCTGCGGAAGAAATCTGAAAATCAGCGGCGCAATTTTTGATTGGAATGCATCACCAACCGTTATTCGGGGCGGCGGACGAACAGCGGTGACTAATCTGAGAACACGCCGCGCAACAAGATCCGGTGTTGGCGCATTTTTCATGTTGCGCTCGACGACTTCCCAAGCCCTGGCGATTTTTGCGTCGTAGCGCCGATCTGCGTTCGCGCTCTTAATCACGCTCTGATTGAAATGTGTGCAAATATCGCCTGGCTGGACATCGACAACGTACACCCGGGAATGAGCTAACTCGAGCTGGATTGACATGGTGAATGCGGCCATGGCTGCTTTCGCTGCGTTGTAAGCCGCCATGAACGGCACTGGAAGCCGAGAAGCTAGCGAAGTGACGTTAATGATCAAACCTTCTCCGCGCGTTTGCATGCGGCATAGCGCGAGCCGCATCAATTGGATTTGTCCGAAAACGAGAATTTGAAACTGGCTCTCAATTGTTTCCATCGAAAGGAGCTCAGCGGGCTCAAAGTGACCGGCACCAGCGTTGTTAATCAAAACGTCGAAATAGCCGGCTTCGCT
>QHNF01000441.1:3868-5618 GCA_003218345.1 Verrucomicrobiota bacterium
CGATGTGCCCCAAACTTCATGACCCTGCGCCACGAGTGATTTGGCAACGGCGAGACCGATGCCGGAACTTGCGCCGGTGATAAAAACTCTTTTCACGATTTGGAAAATGGTTTTGCGCCACGAGAGGCGTTGCGTGTTGCTCCCGTATTGATTCCTATTTTAAGTATCGCTCCGATGCAAGAATGTCCTTGTGCAGCAAATCTTGGTACTTGCGAGTCGGGTGAAAGACTCATCTGACTTTAAGATGTCGATCTTGGTCCCATGTTGCCGCTGATTTCCGCAGCCGTTGTTTTTTTGATTACGCTGCGCCTCATGCGGCTGCTGCCGGTGCTGAAAAAGCGCCGTCAACAAGTCCGCTTCATTCGTGAAACGTTGGCCGCCAACCGCACGTTTGATAATCAACGTGTCATTGCGTCGCTATCGACAGTGCCCGACCGGATCAACAATTTGAGGCCGACGATTCGATCCCTTCTAAAGCAAACGCGGCCGCCGGATGAGATTGTGCTGGCCATCCCGGAATTTTCGGTTCGCGAGCGCCGGCCTTATGTTGTGCCGAAATATATTTCCCGCTTGCCGCGGGTACGCGTTTTGCGTTGCCGCGAGGATTGGGGACCGGCAACGAAGTTTATCGCTGCGATTCAGGACGAGCTGGCAGCAGGGCGGGAGAATACGTTGATCATGGTGGTAGACGACGATCGGCTTTATCCGCGCGATGCGCTTGAAACTTATCTTTCCTACAGTGAGCAATTGCCGAACGCGGCCCTTTGCTTTCGCGGCGCCGCCATGCCGTCCAGCTTGGATTGGGACGATGCCAAAATGATTTACGCGAAGGACCTTCGCGAGCCGCGCCCCGTAGCCGTAATCACGGGGTGCGGAAGTTACTTTGTGCGGGCACGGTTCTTTGACCGATCACTCTGGGATTATTCAGAAGCCCCATCAGTGGCCTTTTACATCGATGACATTTGGATTAGCGCGTGGCTCAGCCGCCGCGGCGTGAAAAGATATGTTGTTCCGGCGTCGGCGATGATGCGCAGTGTGCGTCGGCAGCGACGAACCGTGTCGCTAAACAAGATCCGTGGTCGTCAGAAACTCAACAATGAAACGATCGCATTTTTTCGCGACGCTTGGGATTGCGTTGTAATTACGCATCTCGGCACAAAAGCCACCGTTGAAGCTGCTGGTACTGCTGTCCCTCCAGACAAACGTGACCTGAGCGCTTGGCACAACGATACCTTTGTGAACGGTCCGTCTTGGGAGGAGTTCACCCGCGCCATGGGTATTGACGGCGACTCAGCATCGAAGACTTCGGGCTCGGTTTATTCTGTCTCTTACTATCGCCCTGCTCCAGGTCATCGTGAGCAATTGGAGAAGATGCTCAGCGAAGCGCCGAGCGGGCCAAATGACACAAGTGCGGGCAACGTGTTGATGCAGCACCTGAAAGGCGGCCCTTGGACGTTTCTAACCATCGCTCGCTACAATTCGTGGGTAGACTTTGCCACGGGTGAGAAAAACAGTGTGGCGCAGACTACCAAGAAGGATAGTCCCTGGTTCCGTTTGCGTGAGCATACTGATTTTCATACCGACACACTCACTGATCGTATTGCACCGTAAGTGCTGCTAGTCGCGGTCGTGTTGTAAAGATCTCAGCAAGGCCGCTTGGAGTTGGGGTTGTGTCTCAACCGTCGATTCTCGGGGGCGAATGATATTCATCGCTGATGCGCATCACTGCGAAAACCGACGCTTCATTGTC
>QHNF01000033.1 GCA_003218345.1 Verrucomicrobiota bacterium
CAATGGTTGAGCTTGGGATGATCTTGCTCTGGCGGCCCCCTCGCGACGTATACTCGGAGTTTATCCAGCGCGCCAGCTCGTACACCATCGTTTTCGGCACGTCGCTGATCACGGCCAGCCCGCCAGCCATGTCGCCGTAGATGGTGCAATACCCGACGGCCAGTTCGCTCTTGTTCCCGGTGCTGAGCACAAGATGACCGAACTTGTTCGACAGCGCCATCAATGTCATTGCTCGCAGACGCGGCTGCATATTTTCCTCCGTCTCGTTTTCGGGCAGACCTTTAAGAATTTCTTTGAACTGTGATTTGAACACTTTGAAGGTCTCTGCGATCGGGATTTCGAGAAATTTGATTCCGAGATTGCGTGCCAGCGCGCGCGCGTCATCGATGCTCCCGCGCGACGAGTAAGGACTTGGCATGGAAACACCCGTCACATTTTCTGCTCCCAGGGCATCAACCGCGATGACAGCCGTGACTGCGGAATCGACTCCGCCGCTCAAGCCGATCACCGCCGAATGGAAATTACACTTCCGAAAATAATCGCGAACTCCTAGCGAAAGTGCGGCGAAAAGCTCCTCCGGCGTTTTGCCTTCGTGGAATTCAATCGTCGTGGTCGAATCCGTATCGACAATTTTCTCGTCTTCACGAAACGCCGCGAGTTGCGCGATCAATTTGCCGGCGGCATTCACCGCGATCGAATTGCCATCAAACACGAGTTGATCGTTGCCGCCGACGAGGTTGCAGTAACAGATTGGCCGTTGATGTGCTCGTGCGAGCCCCGCCACCATCTCGTAGCGGATCGCTGGTTTATGCAAGCTAAACGGCGAAGAGCTTAGATTGACGATTATCTCCGCGCCTTGCTCCACCAGACTGCGCACTGGTTCGACGTCGTACAGCGGTCTCGGCAGATAATGTTCTGTCCAAATATCCTCACAAATGGTCACGCCGATTTCTTTTCCTTGCACGTCGAACGGCTCGACATGGCTGGCCGGCTGGAAATAACGCTCCTCATCAAAGACGTCGTAAGTGGGCAAGCGTTCGAGCAAAGCAGCAGCGTTGCGAAACGGTTTGCCGCTCCCCTCGTTACGATCGACAAATCCAACCAGCAACGCCGCCTTCCCCACTTGGGCGTGCAACTTTTCCAGCAGGGCAAGGTTCTCCGGAACGAAGCGCGACTTGAAAACCAGATCTTGCGGAGGATACCCGGTGATCGCCAGCTCCGGAGTCAGCACCAAATCCGCGCCGGCGTCTGCGAGCCGCTCATAAGCTGCGATGATCCGTTCGCAATTGCCCCTCAAATCCCCGACGGTGGTGTTAATTTGAGCAAAACCAATCTTCATGCTGCGCATGGCAGATTATGCGCAACGCAGCCGGCAGCAATCGCCTTTTCCTTGCTCTCTCTATCGCTTGGCCCGATCACCTAGTCCGACAACCAATAGCCGCTCAGGCATCGCCTGAGCTTTCCATGGGAAAAACTTTAGGTTAAAGTCGCGCCTTATAAATGGCGCGCGCAAAAGGCAAGAGCTCCTCTGAGATCAATTCAGCCTCGCTCGGCTTTGAAGCCAAGCTCTGGCTCGCTGCCGATAAGCTCCGCAGCAACATGGACGCGGCGGAGTACAAGCACGTCGTCCTCGGACTCATCTTCCTTAAGTACATCTCCGATAGTTTTGAGGAACACCATGAGAAACTGAAGTCTGGTAAGGGCGATTACGCTGGTTCGAATCCGGAAGATCCCGACGAATACCGCGCGGAAAATATTTTCTGGGTCCCGCCGGCTGCGCGATGGACATATCTTCAGAACAGCGCCAAGCAACCGACCATCGGCAAGATCGTCGATGACGCGATGGTCGCGATCGAGCGCGACAACCCGCGCCTGAAAGGCATCCTGCCAAAAGATTATGCGCGGCCCGCGCTCGACAAAAACCGCCTCGGCGAGCTCATCGATCTCATCGGCACCATCGGCATGGGCGACAAGGCAAATCGCTCGAAAGACATCTTAGGCCGCGTCTACGAATACTTCCTCAGCCGATTCGCCAGCGCCGAGGGCAAGAAAGGCGGCCAGTTCTACACGCCGCAGAGCGTCGTCCGCCTCCTCGTCGAGATGCTTGCCCCCTACAAAGGCCGCATTTACGACCCCTGCTGCGGTTCCGGTGGCATGTTCGTGCAATCGGAAAAATTTGTCGAAGCCCACGGCGGCAAGCTCGGCGACATCAGCATCTACGGCCAGGAGAGCAACGCCACCACCCGCCGGCTCGCCATGATGAACCTCGCCATCCGCGGCATCGAAGCCGATCTCGGCGAAGAGCAGGCCGACACCTTCCGGCGCGATCTCCATCCCGATCTACGCGCCGACTTCGTCCTCGCCAATCCACCCTTCAACGACTCCGACTGGTTCCGCAAAGACGACGACGCGCGCTGGCAGTTCGGCCTTCCCCCGCGCGGCAACGCCAACTTCGCCTGGGTGCAGCACTTCATCTATCACCTCGCGCCCAGCGGCATGGCCGGCTTCGTCCTCGCCAATGGCAGCATGTCCTCGAATCAAAGCGGCGAAGGCGAAATCCGCCGCGCTATCATCGAAGCCGACCTCGTCGACTGCATGGTCGCCCTTCCCGGCCAGCTCTTTTATTCAACTCAGATCCCGGTTTGCCTTTGGTTTTTGAGAAAAAATAAAGCCGCAGGTGCAAATGGAGGACAACTCGGTCCAGCGTCACGCTGGCGCGATCACCGTCGCCAGACACTCTTCATCGACGCGCGCAAGCTCGGCCATCTTATCGATCGCGTTCATCGTGAGCTAAGCGACGAAGAAACACAGCGCATCGCGCAGACCTATCACGCCTGGCGCGGCACCGATGATCCGCTGCGCAATCCGCATTCCGAAGTTCGGGAATACGCCGACATCTCAGGCTTTTGTAGGTCAACGACTACAGAAGAGATCGCGCAGCATGGTTATGTCCTATCTCCCGGCAGATACGTTGGCGCAGAAGAAGTCGAAGACGAAGGTGGGCCATTCGAGGAGAAGATGACGCGCCTAGTTAACGAACTCAACGCGCAGTTCTCTGAGTCTGCAAAACTACAGGAGTCAATTAAAAGTAACTTGGCCGGGCTGGGATATGGCTGAGTGGCGAAACACGACTTGGGGCGAAGTCGCAACTCTTGAGTACGGTAAGAGCCTTCGCGACTACGCCGCCGCCGCTAAGTATCGTGTGTACGGGACCAACGGGCCGATAGGTTGGCACGACAAGCCGTTGTGCGACGAACCCGGTGTCATCATCGGGCGCAAAGGCGCTTATCGCGGCATTCACTATTCGCCAGAGCCGTTCTTCGTGATCGACACGGCGTTTTACCTGAAGCCGAAGATTCAGATCCATCCGCGTTGGGCCTACTACCAGCTGCTTACGCAAGACATCAACGGCATAGATAGTGGTTCGGCAATTCCATCGACGAGCCGTTCGGACTTCTACGCCCTTCCACTTGAGTTACCGCTGCTGTCCGAGCAAAAAGCCATCGCGGCGGCACTTGGGGCGCTGGACGACAAGATCGAGTTGAACCGGCGGATGAACGCGACGTTAGAGACGATCGTTCAAAGCGTTTGCAAATCCTGGTTCGCTGATACCGCAGAAAATGGCCTGCCTGAAGGTTGGCACCAATCAACAATTCGCGATCTGGCTTGCAATATTCAATATGGACTAACACAGAGTGCTTCGACTGAACCCATTGGCCCGCGCTTTCTCCGCATAACCGACATTCAAGGTGGGCGAGTGGATTGGGGGCGCGTTCCATTTTGCCAAGTTTCAGAGAAAGAGCACGAACGTTACCGGCTAAAGGCCGGAGATGTGTTGGTGGCAAGAACCGGAGCATCTACCGGAGAAAACATCTATCTTCCAGTCGTACCAGATGCGGTCTTCGCGTCTTACCTTGTGCGCTTCCAGTTTTCCCAAGCAGAAATGGCCCGCTTTGTCGGTGCGTTCATGCGGACATCTTCCTATTTCGATTTCGTGGCCGGCTGTATTGGCGGTTCGGCGCAACCAAATGCGAGCGCACAGACCCTTGCCAAAGCAGAGCTGTTTGTTCCACCTGAGCAATTGCTTAAACGATTTGCTGACCTCGTTGGGCCCCTCGATCAACGAATTGCGGTAAACAATGAAGAGTCGCGCATCCTCGCCGCGCTTCGCGATGCGCTGCTGCCGAAGCTGGTGCGCGGAGAGCTCAGACCAACTACCTGCGCCAATGCTTGACTGGGAGCAGCTTAAAGAAGCAGCAGCGGAAGGCGAAATCGACGACTTCTTTCGGAAGTTGGACATTGCCGATATACCATCGTTTACCGCGATGCCAGAAGGCCTCGTTGTTCGTTTGCTCGACGACTACTTTCCTGAATCGACCCTATCGCGGGAGGACGGGACGCTCGTCGTAGAGATAACCGAGCACATCTACACAAAGTACTGGCAGCACAAGTGGCACGGTCGCGTCTATGCGGATGCTATGCTTCGCGCGATCAAACGTTTCATCGCTGAAGGCCATCCGTTCCGCGAAGGCGAAATCGAAAATGATGACGAGCCGCACATCTTCATCCGGTGGAAAATCCATCTACCCGTAGAGACGACTGGGCAAGAAGTAATCGCTGCGATTGATAGCGCATTTGAACTCGTCGGCTCGCGCGCTGATCTCATTTTGGAAAATGCCGAGACGGTTCTCGTTCTCGGCAAAGACACTGGTGACGCGTTGGAGAGACTGCGCCGCATTGCGTCACGGCTCGAAGCGCTCGGCTACTACGCCGTCATCATAAAGGATCAGCCAGACAAGCTTGGCGAATCGGTGCTACAAAAGGTTATGCGTCATGCGCTCTCATCGAAGTTCGTCCTCGTTGAGAACACTGATCCATCCGGGCATCTCTACGAGATTCCACACGTCGGAAAGGCCGCTGAATGCGTAACAGCGTTCCTTCAGGAGGAAGGTAAGGGGGCAACGTGGATGTTCCAAGATGCGTTCGGTAAAAATCAACACTGGCAGAAGTTCATCTATGCACCCGGGGATCTCGAGCCGGCCGTCGATGAAGCCGCGCGATGGGCAGAGGACTTCATCAAAGAGTTCGGCGCATTTCAGCAACGCGTCCTACCTTGGATGAAAGGTAAGAAGTGAGCGAAGCATTACGACCGCCGAGCACCGAAGACATCACCGCCCAGCCTTGGCAAGATGTTGCTCGCCAGGCAGAACATCCGAGCTACACGCACATCTCGACCAAGTTCTCGCAAAAAGCAGCAGAGCTCGAGCAAGCCGGAGATTCGACAGGTGCAAGCGTCTATCGCTTCCTCAATCACATAGTATTCATTCATCTTGATCCAGACAATAAGGATCAGCCATTACGGCCTGCATGGATGTCTCCGACTGGTCGAAGTGCGGCAATCGAAGATTTCGATGAGCAAGCGCGCGACACGATCGAAAAACTCATCCAATCCACGGAGGTACCGCTTCTCCGAGCTCGTTTCGCAGACATGGTGTGGCTCCTACGAAAGAACTATAAGATGGCGGAACTCGCCGCGACAGAATACCTCGCAGCGTTCAAGCAGTTAGATGATAGTGATAACTGGGCGTACGAGTTCGCTTGTCTGAAGCGGGGTATCGCGTTAGCGCGGATGCTCGGTGCTAAGAACAAGCTGTTTCTCGATTATGTAAGCTTTATCGAGTCTCGTTTATCGTCGTTAGAAACAACGTGCACTGACTCACTCGGCACCCGTCTTCTAGATCTTCTGTTCGAATACCGCTCCGGTGAACCCGTGGTCTCGGCACGAATAGCTGAGACGATTGGCGATCGGCTCGAGCCGACGGGCTCGTCGTTTCTCGCTCGCGACTACTACGACATCGCGGCGAAATTTCACCGCGCGAACGGCGACATGGCGAACGTTCAACGGCTCGGAATAAAAAAAGGCGAGTCGTTAGTTCGACAAGCTGAAGCGTGCATTGGCAAAGAGGGACAAGGTTATTTTACGGCTACGCATCACCTCGCTATTGCAATCGAATGCTTCAGGCAATCCGGCGCGGATGATGCCAAAATCCAATCGCTGCATAAGCAACTCATCGAGTGGCAAGCAAAGACGTCAGGTGAGATGAAGTCCTTCAGCCACGAAGTCGACACTTCAAACATAGTCGCAGCCGCGCGAGACAGTGTTAAGGGCAAGGCCCTACCGCAGGCGATCTTCGCCATGGCAATCGGTCACCCTGTCATTAACGCCGATGAGCTTCGAAAACGCGTCATGGGCTACATGAATGATTTCCCTCTGACGCATTTGTTTTCGGCTGCCTTCATGGCGGGTGATGGCCGTGTCATGGCGCATAAGCCGTCGGCGTTGACCACGGATGAAGAGACTCGCGAAAAGGCGATCGAAGCGGAAATGTTTCACCAAGCTGCGAATATCGATTGGCCACTGCGGGCGCAGGCCTACATCAACACTTGCAGGGAGCAAATAACTGAAGAGCACCATCCGACGCTGCAAGAGTTGCAGTTTTTGGTATTACACAACCCTTTCATTCCTGAGGGGCACGAACCCATCTTCTTGAGAGGAATCCTAGCCGGGTTTCGCGGCGAGTTCGATATTGTCCCTCATTTTCTCGTTCCACAGATCGAAGAGTCTATTCGTCACATCCTTCGTAGCGCCGGCCATGTAACTTCGAAACTCGATGCGAAATTAATTCAGGAACAGCGCTTACTCGGGACGCTACTCGGTCTCCCAGAGACGATCGAGATTCTCGGCAAAGATCACGTTTTCGAACTACGAGGTATTCTGTGTGAGAAGTTCGGCTATGATCTGCGGAATCGTCTTGCACACGGCTTCGTCTCGTACTCCGACTGTTGGGGCGCTGATGTGTTGAACCTTTGGTGGCTAGTCATCCGACTGCTATCCATTCCAGCGGCCCGAAAGGCGAAAGAAGACGCAGCGGCAAAGGAAAAGAAGGAAGGGGAGAGTTAGCCGTGCCCCTTTCAGAATCGATTGTCGAAGATGCAGCGCTAAACTGGTTTCGCGAGCTCAGTTACAACATCGCGCATGCGCCGCACCTCGCGCCTGGTGAAATTGCATCCGAGCGAAGCTCGTTTTCGGATGTCGTACTTGTCAGGCGATTGCGCGACGCAATCGCGCGGCTGAATCCCACCATCCCGACTGATGCTTGCGAAGAAGCATTGCGTAAGGTGTTGCGACACGATGCGCCATCACTCACCGGTAACAATCGCGCATTCCATCGCATGCTGCGCGATGGCGTGCCTGTCGAGTATCGGCGCGACAATGGGAGCATCGCGGGCGATCACGTCCGGCTGATCGACTTTGATAATCCCGACGCGAACGACTGGCTGGCTGTAAACCAGTTTACTGTCATAGAAGGTCAGAATAATCGCCGGCCGGACATCGTCGTTTTTGTCAACGGACTGCCGCTCGGAATCATCGAGCTAAAGATTCCGGAAGACACCGACAAGTGGTTCGCTGCCGCTTATAACCAAATCCAGACCTACAAGCAGGAGATTCCTTCGTTAATGCATTACAACGAAGTGACAGTTATCTCCGATGGACTCGAAGCGCGCATCGGCTCGCTCACTGCGAATCAGGAATGGTTCAAAGTCTGGCGCACGATTGAAGGCGAATTCGATGCACCAGCTACTGCTTTAGAACTGGAAACACTCGTTCGCGGTGTCTTTGAAAAACGACGTTTTCTCGACCTGATCCGCAATTTCATCGCCTTCGAAGAGGATTCCGATAGCGGAGCCGTCCACAAACTAATCGCGGGTTATCATCAATTTCACGCCGTTAAGACCGCGGTCGGTGAAACGATTCGCGCTACAGCAAAGGATCGTGCAGCAGAAACACCATGCACTTACTGGGCCGGTTCAATGGAAGGCGGCAAACTTGGCGATCGCCGCGTCGGTGTCATTTGGCACACGCAAGGGTCGGGCAAGAGTCTGTCGATGCTCTTCTATGCCGGCTGCATCATCGAGAACCCGGCGATGGAAAACCCGACGCTGGTTTTCCTCACAGACCGCAACGATCTCGACGATCAACTCTTCGGCCAATTCCAGCGTTGCCACGAAATCGTCAGGCAAACACCGATCCAAGCCGAGTCAGTCAAACACCTGCGCGAGCTCCTCAACGTCGCGAGCGGTGGCGTCGTTTTCACCACGATGCAGAAGTTCTCGCCCGATGAAACCACAGGCAAAGCTCCGCTACTTTCAAATCGCCGCAACATACTTGTCATCGCCGATGAAGCGCACCGTAGCCAGTACGACTTGATCGACGGTCTCGCGCGCAACGTCCGCGATTCACTGCCGAACGCGTCGTTCATCGGATTCACCGGAACTCCGATCGAGAAGACGGACGCAAACACGCGCGCCGTGTTCGGTGATTACATCAGCATCTACGACATTCAGCGCGCCGTCGCTGATAAAGCCACGGTTCCTATTTATTATGAGAGCCGCGTTGCGAAGCTCGGGCTCAACGCGAGCGAACTTCCCAAGATCGATAAGGAGTTCGAAGAAATCACCGAGGGCGAAGAGCTAACACGTAAAGAGAAGCTCAAAACAAAATGGGCCGCGCTTGAGGCGCTCGTCGGAAATCCAAAACGCATTGACCTCATCGCAGCCGACCTCGTGAAACACTACGAGCGCCGACTCGAAGCGATGGAAGGCAAAGCAATGATCGTGTGCATGAGCCGCCGCATCTGCGTCGATTTGTACAACGCTATCATCAAGCTGCGCCCCGAATGGGCGAGCGAGCCCAACGACGATGACAACGGCAAATTGTACGTAATGAAAATCGTAATGACCGGAAGCGCTGAAGACGGACCCGACTGGCAACAGCACATCCGTAACAAAGACAAGCGGCGTAAACTCGCCGCGCGTTTCAAGCATCCAAAAGATCCGTTCAAGATCGTAATCGTACGCGATATGTGGCTGACAGGTTTCGATGCGCCATCACTGAGCACGATGTACGTCGATAAGCCAATGCGCGGTCATGCATCGCGACAAGCCCGGCGGATTGGTCGTCGATTACCTCGGGCTAGCTGATCAATTAAAGCAGGCGCTAGCGACCTACACGCAAAGCGGCGGCAAAGGCGATCCAAGCATCGACACCGCGAAAGCAATCGCAGTCATGTTGGAGAAGCACGAGATCGCGTGCGGGATGATGCATGGCTTCGATTGGTCCAAATGGCGCAGCGGCACGCCAGCCGACAAGATGTCTCTGCTTCCCAGCGCACAGGAGCACATTCTGCAACAGGAGGATGGCAAAGACCGCTTCGTCCGGGTTGTAACTGAGCTGTCGCAAGCGTTCGCGCTCTGCGCCGGAACAGAAGAAGCGATCGAGATTCGCGACGAGATCGGGTTCTTTCAAGCAGTGAAAGCCGCGCTCGCAAAACCGCGTGGCCCCCGCAAGACAACTGAAGAACTCGACCATGCGGTTCGACAGTTAGTCGCAAAGGCAATAGCGCCCGAAGGCGAGATCATAGATGTCTTCCAAGCTG
>QHNF01000034.1 GCA_003218345.1 Verrucomicrobiota bacterium
TCCCGATAAAAAGAAGGCATGAGTTCTTCATTATCAGGCCCGGGCCAAGCGAGCAAGCCGAAATTGCTGGATCAAATCCCCGCGAGGGAACAAGCCGAAATGCGGATCAGGTAGGCGCGCTGTCACGTAAGCGCGAGGGTGAGCCGAAGAGAATATCGAGAGATTTCTCGACTCCGTTCGAAATGACAAGAACAGGGGCGCAAATGCTGACTCGACTTTCCAGCACAGGAATCTAATCTCGCCAGACGGGAAGCTGACCCGCCTTCGCGTTACTACAGCGCGGCAGGCAGCTCCCCTTACAGAAACGGAACACTGAACATCTATGGAAGAATTTCCAAAGAAAGAGTTGGAGACGCTATGGGCGCCATGGCGAGTCGAGTACTTCGAGAAGGAACCTCGTAACCGGAATTTTCTTTCCGAGGCGTCGCAGGCGAGCGATGACGCTGCGCATTTGGTAATCACGCGGCGAAAGAACGCGTTTCTGATGATGAACCGTTATCCGTACGCGGTCGGCCATCTCATGGCAGTACCTTATCGCAAGACGGCGGAGCTATCGTCGCTCGGCGAGAATGAAGTCGTTGAGCTTTGGAATCTCGTCGCGCATGCGCAGGCGCTTCTGCGCGCCGCGACGAAGGCACAGGGGTTTAACATCGGTTTGAACCTTGGCGAATGCGCGGGCGCGGGTGTTACTGATCACTTGCATATTCACATCGTCCCGCGCTGGAGCGGTGACACCAATTTCATGCCGATCCTTTCCGGTACGCGCATGCTCTCGGAAGGATTGCGCGCCCTTTATGACAAGTTGCTGGAAGCGCAGTCGCAGATGGCTAAGCAAGGGAACCGTGATCGGTGATCGGTGAGCAGTGATCGGCAAATTCGGCTCGTGATAAGCCGCAGATTCACTTATCACTGATCACTTATCACGTTCTATGAACACCTGGGTCGATGCGCCGCCGCCAAGAAAAGGATTGGGGTGTTTCGCCCGGGGCTGTCTTATCCTTGTTGTTTTTGCGATCGTCCTGGCGATAGCTTGTTTTGCTGGAATGTACTGGGGCTTTCAGCGGAACTCGGCGATACTGCACGGATTTTATTGGCTGGCGAAAACGCATTCGATTGCCGAAGCGCCTGTCGCTGTTCCTGAATTCAACGCTCCGGACAATCAAATCCAAGCGGTCTACGAGCGCTGTCAGGATTTCGAACAAAAAGCGCGCTCGGGTCAGCCAGCTCAAATCGAGCTGACTGCGGATGACATTGATGCTTTGATCGCCACTAATCGGGAAGCGCGCGGCAAACCTTTTGTCTCCATCGAGGAGAATCGCCTGCGTCTCCAGGTGAGTATTCCGCTTGGAGAACTTATCGGCAGATCGGGCTATTATTTTAACGGCAACATCACGGTCGAATTAAAGAGCGCGCAATCGCTGGAGAATCCGCAGTTGAACCGAATCATTGTGAATGGCGATCCGGTGCCGAGCGATCTTTTGAGTTGGAAATATCGTTCCAAGCCATTGCGCGATTACCTCGCTGATTACCGGAACAGTTACGATATCGGCACGATTGAAATTCGGGACGGCAAGTTAATTCTACGTTCGCGCACGGAATAGCACATGCTAGTGCAAAGAGGTGAAGGGACATCACGCTGCGATGCTATCTGTTTAGCGCCAACGGCGCAGCATTTACCATCAGCCTGGGGCAGCGCCCCAGGATTAATGGCAGCGCAAAACCTCCAGCGCTGAAAACGCGATTCATTCTGGTGCCATCTCGTGCCATTTTGTTTTAGATTGTTGCCGGTCTCGGACTGCGTTGATTTCGATGAGCGGTATGTTTGGGATTGAGAACCAGCCGCTGGATAACTCGCGCTTTCAGCGCTCGATGAGCCTAGGCAATCATATCCCTGGGGCGGCGCCCCAGGCTAGCATGAGACAGCGTCTCTGGCGCTAAACAATCGCGCCCGAGTAGAAGCTGTGCTTGTGAACAACAGGACGTGGTGGGGACATCGCGCTGCGATGTCGGGACGCCGCAGCGCGGCGTGCCTACCATTTACGAGTTAATGCGGCTGCATTATTTCGCGCACAAAGACGTTGAGCTGACCATCTTCCTGTTTGCGCACTTCGGTGATCTCATACGGCCGCATCTCATCCCGGATTACTTCCGCGCCCTGCTGCGGAGGAGTGTAGCCGGCCGGAAATTCGACAATGATGCGCGTAGATGAACCCCCGCCGAAGTGAAGCACTTTGTCAGTTAACTTCGTGCGCGGACGCAGCACGGCCTTGTTAGCATCGGAAAAATTCACGACGAACTGTCCCTTCAAATAAATGCGCTCGCCCGCCAGCCCGCGCTCAGCGACATCTCGGAGATCGCCTGTTCCGACAAGCCGGCCGAGTGGCATCTTGCCAGGTGGAAACGTCTTCCAACTGCCGCCGCCCGCGTTTGAGGCCAGAGCTACGTTGGAAGTATCTGCGGGGACAGGCTGAGCAGGTAGAACTGGCACTGGCGTTGCAGTTGGAACAGACGAAGCCTGGGCCACAGATTGAGTCCCAGGTCCGGAAGCTTTCGGAGTTTGCGCCGATGTCACAGCAGCAATATTTGGCGGTGTGGGCGCCGACGCGACTGCGATCGGGCTGGTCGTTGGTGCACTTGGTTTCTGAGCAACAACGGGCTGTGCAGGACTCGATACAGGCGGTGGAGATTCGAGCTTTTGCTTCTTCGACTTTTTGCCTTTTGGCATTGGCGTCGGCTTGGCCAGCTTTTCGTTCTTCGCTATAAGAGGCATCGCTGGTGTTCCAACAGGTCTCGCTTGTTCGACGCGCACCAGTTCGTTCTGGGGCGGAGGCGTCGCGCCGGGGCTCAAGCCAGGTATGGGGATGGGGCCACGCTGGGCTATTGGTACTCTGCAATGCGCTGCTCAATTGCGGTGCGTTCTTGTGCTTTAACTAATGGCCAGCCCGCAGTCAGGTTGAGAGTAAGTGGTGGCTCAAGGCGAAAACTCCCCAGACCACGTGTGACTGTATAACTTCCGTAAAGCAACGGGACAGCGGTAACCATGATGCGGCCATCAATCAATCGCTCTGCGTGAATTACTGCAGAAATGTCATGTGTGCGTTCCAGTTTGATTTCCAACCCGACGTTAAGCGTCTGTTTCATTAGCGGCAGGGCTTCGGGGTCCGCAGGGTAGAGATGTTCCATGAGCAGCTCGCCATTATCGACCGCATTCGTCAGGGCCACCATACCTGAGGTAAATACATCGCCAGGGCCAAGCTGCCGCGCTGCTATGATCGTGTATCTGCCAACAACATATGGCACCAAGCCGCGCACCTGCTGATAATTTCGAATGTAATTGCGCACCAGTTCAGCATTCGTCCTGGCCAGTTCAGCGGCGCCCATTCCCACATAGCGATCGTAGAGCTGTTGTGGATTTAGAAATTCGCCCGCCGGCGCAGCCGTCAGCTCGAAGCGCTTCGGCGGCTCAATCTTGTGCAGCCGTTGTAAGATTCGGTAGCTGTCAGGGCGCTCCGGTTGATCGAAAATATAAAAACTGCCCAGCCACGCGGCCAAAGCGAAGCCGGTCAAAACCAGAATCGCAACCGTCCATCCAAAATAATTGATGCGTCGCCGTGGACGGGCGTACGGCTCGTCATATGGAGAAATACCATAGTCCATCAAGCCAGCGCGAGAAGGTTTCTCGGTTTCAAGCTGATTGGGTCGTTTCGAAGGAGGAGCCGCATCCGCAGGTGCGCGATGCGTTTGGGTTAACGATCTGAAAGCCGGTGCCGGTTAAACCACTGCGAAAATCCAGGGTCGCGTCGCGCAGATAGGAAATACTTTCGGCGTCGACAAAAAATTGCATCCCATCGCGCTCCACCACTGCGTCGCCTTCTTTTCGTTCGTCGAGCGTCATCTCGTAATGCAGACCTGAACAGCCGCCTTTCGCAACCTGCACCCGCAGACCCTTTCGCGAATTTTCCTCCCGCGCCGGAAGCAAACTCTGGAGCTGTCGAACAGCGTTTTCAGTAACATTAATCATTTCGTGAGAAAATACGGCTGCGACGTACCCAAGTCAAAAGCGTTGCGGCAACATCTGCGCGGGCTTTGTAGCCACGGCGCTGCGTCGCCGTGGGGGTGAGAACGCGCTGAGCGCCTCGACACAGCGAGGCGGCTACAAGAACGCTGAATGCGTGAGGTCTGCAGTTCTGCTGTTTTTCTTCACCATCGGCAATCTGGAACGTTCCGGATTTTGCAAGCGGGACGCATGCACTACCTTGTCCACAAAATGAGCCGGATTCGATTGTTGGCAGAGACCGTGGCCAGCCAGGTGGCGGCCGGCGAAGTGGTGGAACGCCCCGCTTCAGTGGTGAAGGAACTGATCGAAAACAGCATTGACGCCGGCGCCCGTAAAATCGACATCATGATTCGTCGCGGCGGAATTTCGCTGGTTCGTGTCATCGATGACGGCTGCGGCATGGATCGCGATGACGCACTGCTTTCGCTGGAGCGGCATGCCACCAGCAAGATTCGATCGGCTGCTGATCTTCAAGCTGTCGCTACCCTGGGATTTCGAGGCGAAGCCTTGCCAAGCATCGCGAGCGTGTCGCGATTTCGCCTAACGACACGTGAGGCTCGCGCGGTCGCTGGCACGGAAGTCATCGTCAATGGGGGAAAGCTCGACATCGTGCGCGACGGCGGTGAAGCCCCCGGAACGCAAATCGAGGTTCGCTCGCTTTTTTATAACCTGCCCGCGCGCCGAAAATTTCTTCGTTCGGAAAACACGGAAAGCCGCAACATCGAACATCAAATTCATTTACAGGCCATTGGTCACCCTTCGATCGGGTTTTCATTGATGCGAGACGAGCGCTTGTTATTTCAGTTACCAGCGTCAGCAACACTCGGTGATCGAATTCGGGATTTGTATGGTAGTGAGTTACTGCAGCGATTGGTTGAGATAACCGGCAACACTTCGCGGAAAATTCGAATTGGTGGATTTATCGGGCAGGCGGGCCTGAGCCGGCAAACGCGGACGCAACAGCTTACTTTTGTAAACGGTCGCGCGATTGAAAGCGGCCTTGTTACTGGCGCTATCCGCGAAGGCTATCATACCGCTCTCATGAAAGGGCAGTATCCGGTTACGTTCGTCTTTATCGAGCTCGATCCAGCGGCGGTGGATGTAAATGTTCATCCGGCAAAACGTGAAGTGCGTTTTCGCGATCCGACTGAAGTCCGGGAAGCGATCGTTGACTGCGTTCAACAGACATTGGAACGCGGCCTGGTGGCGTGGCAGGAAAAATTTCGCGCACCGGCGACTGTGCATGCCGCTATTCCCGAAAAAGCGGCTGCTGACCTGAGGTTACGACCCGAGATATCTGCACCCGAGGAGTCACATCGCGAGTTACCACATCTTGGTCCAGCGCCTGCAGCAAGTGTCGCCGGACCAGAAGCAGGTGCTGTAGGGCAGGCGCTCCGCGTGCCAAAGCAGCTCATTAATCAGGCAAGCGACGCGCTTGCTCTACAACGACACGCGACCCAGCCGCAGCAACAATTCCAGATCATCGGTGTGTTAAGCAAGCTTTATGTCTTGATGGAAAACGCGGATGGACTTGTCCTGGTTGATCAGCACGCGGCGCACGAACGCATTCTGTTCGAAGAATTGCGGCGCAGAATGGAAGAGCAGGGAGTTCCAGCGCAAAAGCTGCTGTTGCCGCAAACTTTCGATCTACCACCGCGCGACGCAGATTGGATCGAGCGCAACATGTCGATCCTGCAAAAAATGGGAATCGGCATTGAGAGTTTCGGGCCAGACACGTTCAAGATCGACAGTCTCCCGAGTTTTTTGAACGCCTCAGATCCGGCGCAGTTCATGCGCAAGGTCATTGATGATCTAAAGAGCGCCGGCAACAGCGCCTCAGCGATGCGATTGGGTGAAGAGATGATCGCCAAGAGCGTTTGCCGACACGCTGTCAAAGCCAATGACCCGCTGCGTTTTCTTGAAGTGGAAAAACTGATTCGAGATTTGCTCGACTGCGATCTGCCTTACTGCTGTCCGCATGGACGGCCAACGATGATCCAGATTTCGCTTAACGAGTTAGAAAAAAAATTCGGACGCAAAATGTGATGATGTTTAGAAATATTGAACCGCGGATTACAGGGATAACACTGATGATCTCTTCTGTGTTCTTAAATCCGCGCTATCCGCGTAATCCGCGGTTTCTCGGTCCCTGCTTTACGTAATCTGTCCTACCGCTGATTGCCGACCATTTGCGGAGCAGCTTTGCCCATCTCGATCTGCGCGCTCACTCTTTGGATTTTTGCCTCTTGCTCTTTTAAGCGTTTGTTTACCGCATCGAGCGCAGCTTCAAATTGCTGCACTTTACGGTGTTCCTTGAGAAACTCATTGAGCAACATCGCGTTCACTGCTTCGTAGCGCACGCTTAACATTCGCCCTTCTTGTCGCGCACCACTAGGTCATGGTTCACCTCTTCCACTTCCTCGGCGATCAAACCAAATTGCGGCGTCTCTTTGGCATCGTTCTTGTGGAAGGTCACTGGCTTGAGCGCCAGGAGCGCTTCGCTGGACTTGTCCATCGGTTTAATATCGTGCTTGAAGCGTCGCGACGAGGCAGTGGTGCCCAACTTTCCAGAGGCATCGACTCCCACAGCGAGGGCGGTGGCAGGATCAATCGTCGCCCCGTGGATGTTGTCGATATAGCAGCTATCGCTAACGTCTGCACCCGCACTCCCGATAGCAATAACATTGTTGGCCGTGGTGACAGAACTCCCCGCAGCGACGCCCAAAGCGATGTTGTTGCCGCCGGTGGTGTTGGCGTTGAGCGCACCGTTGCCGACGGCTGTGTTGCCGGTGCCGGTCGTGTTGCTAGCAAGCGCTTGATAACCGTTAGCCGTGTTGGTGCCGCCGATTGTGTTGTTAGTGAGCGCTTTAAAACCGTAGGCAGTGTTGGCAGGGCCTGTGGTGTTGCCAAAAAGCGTCCCAGCGCCAGTAGCCGTATTTCGGAAGCCGCTGGTGTTGCTCGAGAGCGCGGAATCGCCGTTGGCCGTGTTGTCATCGCGTGGTATTGCTAAAGAGCGCATTAACACCGTTGGCCGTGTTGCGGCCGCCTTCTGTGTTGTTAAAGAGTGTGAACGTTCCATCCGCTGTGTTGAGGCTCCCGGTCGTATTGCTTAAAACCGCTCCGGCACCAGTGGCTGTATTTTCGTCTGCGGTGTTGGCGAGGAGCGTCCCAACGCCGATACCCGTGTTGAGGTTGCCTGTGGTGTTGCTCTCGAGTGAAGATAAACCAACTGCTGTATTGTATATCCCGCTGGTGAGGTTAAGAAGGGCGTTTTGGCCTTCTGCCGTGTTGCCGCCGGGATAGCCGCCGTCCGGCGGTGGACTGACCCGAAAACTTTCGGGGCAGCCGCCGCACAGAGGAGCGCCAGTGCGATGAGAAATGATGGGGTTATTTTTTCAAGCTGAATTGTTGACCTCATAATGTGGTTGTTTCTTTTGCCCCGCCAGATTGACTTGTGAGCGCGGTTCTGAAAGAAGTGAAGAACCCGGCGCGGTAGGAGCCCCAGCCTGAGTCAGATCCAACTGGCGTCGAGTTTTGAAGCAATTTCGTCGGCCTGGCAAGACTGAAATTCAAGCATTTCTGCAATTGGAGCAGTGGCAGGGCCGAAAGGCTTGTGATTACAATCAAAAACGAGGTGCAAATAGGTTCCCAACATTTAACGCGTGAGTATGCAGCGTCCGCAGCGCGCAATAAACGACATGCTTAAACGCGGCAAAATTTGCTGAGGACAGCGGACGCTACAGCATTCGGTGGCAACAGCTGCTTGCCATTTGGGACGCCGGTTCTAGTTTGGCGCGGTGAAAAAGATCGAGGCGATCATCAAACCCTTTAAGACCGAGCCGGTGAAAGAAGCGTTGATGGCAGCGGGCGTGGAAGGTATGACTCTCAGTGAAGTAAAGGGGTTTGGCCGCCAGAAAGGACACAGCGAAATCTATCGAGGCACGGAGTACACGGTGGATTTCCTGCCGAAAATAAAATTTGAGATGGTTGTTGGTGACGATCGCGCGCAGCGGGCCGTGGAAGCAATTTTGGGGGCGGCAAAGACTGGAAAGATCGGCGATGGAAAGCTCTTCGTTACCGAAGTGGAAGAGGCGGTGCGCATCCGCACGGGTGAACGGGGAATGGAGGCGCTGTGACAGAGTCAGAAGTCAGAGGTCAGAAGTCGGAGATCAGAGATCAGAAGTGAGAAGTGAGAAGTGAGAAGTGAGCTAGCGCTTCAACTCTTTGACGCCTAATAACCAAACAACATGCACGAATATTTTCTATCGATCTTTCTCGGAATCGTCGAAGGACTGACTGAATTTCTTCCGGTAAGCTCCACCGCGCATTTGCGTATCTGTGAAGCGCTGCTGCATATCGATCTTCATGACGGGTTTTGGAAAATGTACACGATCGTCATCCAGCTCGGAGCGATCCTGGCATTACCAGTCTATTTTCGCGAACGCATCCTGAAGTTTCTTCGCACCTTTCCCAAAGGCGAACGCGGCAATCGCACTATCTTCACGCATCCATTGAGCCTGACGCTCATCGCGTTTGTTGTTACAGCTATCCCGGCATGGGCCTTGACCAAGCAGATCGGCAAGAACCTGGAAAATCTCTGGGTAATGGCGCTGGCGCTTCTCATTGGCGGAATTATCATGTGGATCGTTGACGCGGTTTTCACGCGACCGCGCACCATGCACATGGAGGAAATGACCTTGCCACAGGCGGTCTGGATTGGCGCAGCACAAATTCTTTCCGCTATTTTCCCCGGCACTTCCCGCTCGATGTCCACCATTGCCGCAGGGCAAGTCGCAGGCATGTCGCGTCCGGCTGCGCTCGAATTTTCTTTTTTTCTATCGATGCCGACGATGCTCGTGGCCACCGGGTATGATTTTGTGAAGACGGTAATCCCGCGTCATCACGAGCAAAATATTGCGCCGCTGACCATGAACGCGCATGAATGGATCGTGCTCGCAATCGGATTTGTGATTTCATTTTTCGTGGCGCTGGCGGTTGTCGCATGGTTTATGAATTGGGTGCGGTCGCGAGGATTTGTGCCGTTTGCTCTTTACCGGATCGTGCTCGGCATTGGATTATTAATCCTGTTAATGCGCGGGATCATGTGATCGAGTATCGATGGAAACGGACGTGATACTTCCCGACCTGCAAAGCGCCGTTCTTTGCGAAGATGTGCGCTGCGAAATCAACGGTATGCAAACGCTGGTAGGCGTGCTCAGCGTGATCCCTGCGCCGGCACTGCCAATCAATTATGTCCGCCTCTGCATCTGGACGCGCTGGTGCAGTGGTACGGGAAAATTTCGGCAAAAATCTTGCATCGTCGGGGTGGATGAACAACAGGTCATAGCGCAGGCGGACGTGGAGTTCGTGCTGAAGGAGATGGAAGGCCACGCAACCAACGTCCATTATTTTGGCGGCGTACAATTTCAGCAATACGGATTGCATCACGTCGAGATCTATCTGGAAAACGAATTACAATTGCGCTTTCCGTTACCGGTGATTCAGATCAAGCGCCAAACTGTTTAAGCTCGGGTCAGTCGAGAGTCTGTCTCCAGTCCGGCGGACAAAAGTAGCGTGAGCGTCCCGCTTGCGAACTTCCCGCAAGACGCAAGCGAGGACGCTTGCGTTACATTAAGAGCTTGCCAATTGTGCCGATTTGGTTATCAGGGCGCTTCATGGTGGTGAAGGGGCTTGTCACGGCGCTGCTCTGCGGCTTTGCCGTTGTCGTGCAGATGCGCGCGCAGGAAGTGGTTAAAGCCAGACGCCCCCAAGCAAGCGGCGCCAGTTTCTGAGCGGCCGGAACGGGAATCCGGGACACCGGCAGAACCCAAACCCCGGGATCGCGAAAAGAGACCGGCTTCCTCGACACCCACGGTTGAGCAAATGCGAATGGCGGGAGCGCTTGCTGCGGAGCGACTGACGAGCGGGACGATTCAGCAACCCAGTACGTCGGAGGCATCCAGCCCGTCCCGCGACCGCGGGAGTGAGCGGCCGCCAAATGTATCCGGCACGGCTAAGC
Organism: Verrucomicrobiota bacterium; assembly: GCA_003218345.1. GTDB lineage: Bacteria > Verrucomicrobiota > Verrucomicrobiia > Chthoniobacterales > UBA10450 > Udaeobacter. The sequence goes on from QHNF01000034.1 coordinate 10,077, forward strand.
CCGTAGAAGCTCGCGCCGAAAAAACCAGCGCGTCGCGCGAGCCGAAATCGCGAAGCCCGAAATCGGAAGAGGTCGCTCCGGTTCGACCTACAATGATGCAATCCGGAAGGGAGGAGCCATCGGCTTCTCCCGCGGCAAAAAAA
>QHNF01000035.1 GCA_003218345.1 Verrucomicrobiota bacterium
CAAGTCCCGACTGTGTCCCGCCGGATGCATCGGGAAAATTTTTTGCCCATTTCTGATTGCAATGGCTAATACGATTTTAATTGGGGCGCAATGGGGGGACGAGGGCAAGGGCAAGATCATCGACGTGCTCACTGCGCGGGCTGATATCGTTGTTCGCAGCCAGGGCGGCAATAACGCCGGGCACACTGTCATCTATCGCGGCGTCAAATATGTGCTGCATCTAATCCCCTCTGGAATCCTCCGGCGCAGCAAAATTTGCGTGATCGGAAATGGCGTCGTTATCGATCCGGTAGCGTTGATCGATGAGATCGATGGTTTGCGCAAATTAGGAGTCACGATTGGCAAGAATTTGCTCATTAGCGATTGCGCACACCTGGTTCTGCCTTATCACCGCATTCTCGACGAGCAACGCGAATTACGTCAAGGCCGGGCCAGAATTGGAACTACCAAACGCGGGATTGGCCCGGCTTATGGAGATAAAGCAGCGCGCACAGGCCTGCGCATGTCCGATTTGATGCAGCCGATTGTGTTTTCAAAGAAGTTGCAAGCCAAGGTGATCGAGAACAACAGAATCCTCCAGGCGCTCGGCGCGAAGCCGGTCAGCTTTCGCGAAGTTAATGAGAGCTATCTCGCGGCTGGAGAAAAATTGCGCCAATTCGTTGGTAACACCGTGGTGTATCTCCATCGTGCTATTGAGCGCGGTAAAGAGATCCTTTTTGAAGGTGCGCAGGGAACATTCCTCGATATCGACCATGGCACCTATCCGTATGTGACTTCCTCTAACACGACGGCGGGCGGCGCATGCACAGGCAGTGGCGTGCCGCCTCATCGGATGGACCGCGTGGTGGGTGTTATGAAGGCATATACCACACGTGTTGGCGAGGGCGCTTTACCTAGCGAAGACCTGCAGTTGACGGAAATGCTTCACAACCTGGGACGCGAATTTGGCGCGACAACCGGGCGCAAACGCCGCTGCGGCTGGTTCGACGCCGTGGCAACACGTTACGCGAGGATGATCAACGGAATTGATGAGCTAGCCATTACCAATCTGGACGGCCTCGACAGTGTCAATCCTATTCGAGTTTGCGTTGCTTATCGGCTTAACGGGAAACTTTTGGACGTTCCACCGTGCGACGCAAGCCAACTGGCTAATTGTGAACCAGTCTATGAAGAGGTGCGCGGCTGGAACACATCTACGCATTCTGCGCGAACATTTTCGCAACTTCCTCCCGCAGCAAGAAAGTACGTCAGATACATTTCCGGATTAACCGGCGCAAAATTGTCCATGATTAGCGTCGGGCCGGCACGCGGCGAGACGATCACGTTGTAGTCATGCCTCCGAACGTGAAAAGCGTTCCGCGTCACATCGCGATCATCATGGACGGCAACGGCCGCTGGGCGAAGGCGCGAGGCCTGCCGCGCATCAAAGGTCACGAAGCCGGTGCCCAGGCTGTTCGCGAATGTGTGGAAGGCTGTGGCGAGCTAAAAGTGGAATATCTCACCCTTTACGCTTTCTCCGCCGAAAACTGGCAACGCCCCAAAACCGAAGTCTTCGCGCTGATGCGTCTGCTCGAAAAATTTTTGAAAGAGAAAACACCGGAAATGATCGAGAAAAATGTGCGTCTTCAGGCGATTGGGCGCTTGACCGATCTACCGGAGAGTTCGCAAGAACAACTGCACAAAACGATCGAGCAAACTGCTGGCAACACCGGTCTCACTCTCATCCTGGCCCTGAGCTACGGCGGCCGCCTCGAAATCATCGACGGCATCAAGAGTTTGCTTCGCGCGATCGAGCTAGGTCACATCGACAAGGCAATGATCGATGTGGAGATGTTCAGCAAACATCTTTACACGCGGTACTATCCCGATCCAGACCTGCTTGTCCGCACGTCGGGCGAAATGCGTTTGTCGAACTTTCTGCTTTGGCAAACGTCCTACACCGAAATGTATGTTACCCCAAAGCTATGGCCCGAGTTCACGAAGAAAGATCTCTTCGCCGCCGTGGAAGAATTCGGGCGCCGCCAACGCCGGTACGGAGTCGTGTCGTAGCCGCTTCGTCTCCTCGCGAAAGTTTTCGAACCTGACTCATCGGTAACCTACTGATTTCTATAAAAGCTGTCCTCGACACGCCGCAAAGTGCGTCACTATTCTTCAGATCAGAAACAAGGTTGTATGAGATTTGAAAATCAGGTTGCGCTCGTTACCGGAGCGGGCCGGGGGATAGGAGCCGCCATCGCGTTGCGGCTTGCGGATGAAGGCGCGCGGGTGGCGTGCGTGAGCCGGACGGAAGCAAACGCGAAAAGAATCGCGGACCAGATAAACGCAATGCGAGCGGACGCAGCGAGACCCTACGCGGTTGACGTCGCGAACCATTCAGGCGTGCAAAAAGTCGGCGCTCGGATTCTCGATGACTTCGGCAAGGTCGATATACTGGTTAACAACGCTGGTATAACGCGCGATGGGCTTGCTATGCGGATGTCGGTGGAAGATTGGGAAACGGTTATCAACACGAATTTGCGTGGCGCGTTTAGTTTTACCCAGTCGATTATTCGCGTTATGACCAAGCAACGCAGCGGTCGTATTATTAACATCAGCTCCGTGATCGGACTGATGGGTAATGCTGGGCAGACAAATTACGCTGCCAGCAAAGCAGGCTTGATCGGCTTTACCAAGTCGCTTGCCCGCGAGCTGGCGAGCCGCAACATCACTGTGAACGCCGTGGCGCCGGGATTCATTACCACGGACATGACTGCTGGGCTCTCGGATGAAATAAAAAATACAATTCAATCCAAAATTCCGCTGGGTAAAACGGGCACGCCCGAAGATATCGCCAGCGCAGTGGCATTCCTTGCATCCGAGGAAGCCGGTTACATCACGGGCCAGGTGTTGTGCGTCGATGGCGGCATCGTGATGTAAGGTAGCGTGACCTTCCAGGTTGCGCTGGTGGACTCGCAAGCGAGACGCTCGCGCTATGCTTCTGGCGCTTCGCGGCTACAAGCAAACAATCACGTGCGCGGCATAATGGTGATGCGGCCATTGGCCAAAAGACTCTCGCCGGCTGAAACGCGGCACTCATAAACGGTATTGATGCCGTCTCCGAACAAGCGACTCGCACAAATGTGGAGCGGCGAATCGATGTCATCCAGGCGCATCGCATGCAAATGTGCATCTCGTAACGCGACCAGGTAGCCGGGTGGCGCCGTTGCACCAGCCGAGCGGGCGCGCAATCCCCCGTGAACAGCCGCAGCTTGCGCGCCATATTCGAAAGCATGCAACGCGGATAACTGTCCATCGCGACGCAAAGGATTAGCCGGATCCCGATGCGTGTTAGTAACACAAACAACCGATCGGTCGTCCCAGTGAGTTACCTCATCCAACAAGCACATCAGGCCGGAGTGGGGGATAAGGTTGCGAATTTCGTGCTTGTTAACCGGGATGCGGTTACTGGAAGTCATCAAAGTCATCTTATGAATATTCGCCGAAGATTGGCCTTTAATCCCAAAACGGATAGAAATTAAACCAGTTGTAAGGCGCAAGACGCGCGTAATGCTCCAGACGTTCCGCGTAACGCTGCACCCAAAGTTGGATATCCTCGGCGCGACGATCGCGATCCAAAATGACCTCGTCGGCAAAATGCTCGAAGTAAATTTCGTAACAGTTCCCCCCGCGGTAGAGACCAAAAAAGAGGATAACCGGTCGATGCGTCATGGCAGCAAGCAGCATCGGGCCAGTTGGGAATGCGGCTGGCGCGTCCAGAAATTGACATTGCGTTGTCTTGTCGCCGCTCAAGACGCGGTCGCCCAGTATGCCGACAAAGAACCCCGCATCCAAACTTTCCTTGACTCTCAGCAATGTATCCGGCCGATCCGGCACGATTACCGTGCTTGCGATCGTTGGGTTCAGCGCATCGAAAAAGCGCGTGATGTTTCGGTTGTGTTCGATGTCCATCAACACCTTTAGCGGAAAGCTTCGCTGCATTACTCCCAGAGCCCGCAACACCTCGAAGCTGCCCAAATGCGAGCCCAGGAGGATGCTCCCTTTGCCGCTTTCGATTTGCGCATGCAGCATTTCCTTCCCGTGAAGTTTCACGGTAAAGCGCTCGAACTCGCCGCGCAGCAGGTAGAGACGATCCAAAATCGTCGCGGCAAAACAATGAAAATGGCGGAACAGATGCCACCGGTGAGGTGCATGGCCGCGCACGCGATTCAAGTATTCGTAGGAGGTTCGGCGGGCCGCGTGTGCGGTGATTATGAAATAAAATGTGATCGGGTACAGAAGAAGTCTTGCTGCCCAACGCCCGATGTGCACTGCGATCCAGGCGATTACGCGCAGTGAAGCGGCTGTGCCGCGCTCTGGCAAAGCCGTCCAACGGTCCGCCGGCAAGCCTTTAGTCCAAAGAACTTCAGGAGTCACTTGTACGTAAGGTTCTTTGTCCGCATATGGCGCCGGTGAAAAAATGCGGATAGACCTCGCGAATGCGATTGATGTCGGGCGCAACTTTAGCGTGCCCGAAGCCTGCGCGCGTAAATGCGCTGCGCCAATGATCTGCAGTCATGAAGCCGGGATTTGGACGAATTTCAGGATCTGTCTGGACACTGGTAAAACTCTCCAGAATTTGAAACATCAGTTCCGGATAGATCGGTTGATTGACGTAGGGCCGCAGGCATTCACCGATCACCAGCCAGCCGTCGTTTGCGAGAGCCGAACGCGCTTCGTTTAAGCTAAACAAAAGGTCCTTCGAGATATGCATTACGTTCACGGCATACACGAGATCGAACTCTCCCGGAGCGACGCCTTGACTGTTCCATGGCAAATCGAGGTCGAGTGCGGCCCATTCCAGCGCCAAGTTGGGATACTGCTTTGCCAATTTACGCTGGCCGGATCGGCGGAAGAACGCGTTCGGTTCTGTAATGAGATAGCGTTCTATCCGTGGCAAGAGCCCGCATTGATCGAACAAGCGCAGCAAAATTTCGCTGGCGCTGCCGGTACCGGCGCCAAGTTCCAAAATCCGAATCGTGCGCCGAGTGGAAAGGCGATCAGCGGCTGGTACCGCGCCCACCCAATTGTTCACCGCGTAAGTCAAATTATCGTTGTCAAAATAATTCAGCCATAGCGGTATTCCTTGAGGTCCGAACAGATTTTGATCGCCGGTCTGCTCGCCGCTGGCAACGGCTGGATAGAGGCTCGCCGCGTGATCCAATAAATCCAAAGTCGCGGCATTGGCGGGATCAATGCTCAGACCGATTCCGCGCAAGCGTTTAAGATCGGCTTGCGACGGCGCGTGTCGCAGATGATAAGAGCGGATATCGCCGTCAGTTCGTGCCTCCGCACAACCGGTCTCGACCAGACGTTCCAAAATCCAACCTAAAGCGAACTTGAAACGCGGCTGAAAAGAAAGCAGCTGACAAAACTCATCGGCTGATCGCCACTCGTCGAGTTGATCGATCAGATTCAACCGGCGCGACAGATCGACGGCCAGTTCGATGCTGTAACGCTCCATCAATTCGATGCTTTGATACAAGCGTTCACTGAACACGGCCGGTGGATATTCCTCGAGCCACCGCGCCAGGCGCGGATCGCTCGGCCGGGTTTCAAATGTATGCGCGTCAGATAATGGCGCGTTCACGAAGTCATTTTGTCCGGCCACAGACTTCAAGTCGACCTTCAACTGCTACCCGGTCTTCGATGCGACAGCAAAAACTGACTTCACCCGTTGCGCCTTTGCCCGCCGAAAGACAGATGGTAAATGGCTGCTCAGGCTTCAATGGTACGAGAAACTTAACGGCACGTATGACAGTAAGCTGGCAATCTTTGCGCCACTCACCCAGAGCTGCGAGAATTTCATCGAGGATCAATACGCCCGGTACGAGAGGCGCGCCGGGAAAATGCCCCGGCAAGCTGGGATGATCCGCCCTGATGGCGCGGCGAACTTCAAAGTTCATGCGTTTTCGATATCCTGACACTAGGTCGATACAAGCCGTGGCGCGCGGCCGCCTCGCGTGCGATCACCCTCAGTGGATAAACCGAATCGTTCGCAATAAGCTGTGAATGCTCCGGCACCTGCAGAGGCATCAAAACCAAATTGCGCTGGATCATATCGGTGATTGCCGCGTTGTTGCTGCGGCTGGTTCGCAAGGATGATACGCATTCGCTGCTCTGCTTCTTGTGATAACATCCAGTCGAAGTGTTCATAGATGCGTCGGATCGCGCTCATAGGATCCCGCTGAATCTCGGTGTAATGTATATCGCACGTCCGTTGGGCAGGGAGACGATCTCGCTCGCGCAAAAAAATCGCCATCGTTGTTGACCAATATCGCCACGCTTCGCGGCCGATGTCGCGAAGGTCGACATCGTCGCTAAAAACGCTACGTAGAATCGCAATCAAACTTGAGACTGATGTGATTGCCTCGAGCGGGTCGCGATGCACCTGCACGAAACGCGCCTCGCAATAGACCGATAACAATGCCGGCGCTGCGGACATATGGGCTGGCGCTTTCAGAATCCAACGCCGTGCCCTGCGGCGCTGTTGCAAATGCTGCAGGAAACGTCGGTGATATGCGTAAACAGGCTGCATATCCTGGTTCAAAAACCACCGGCGATACGATGGCACATTATACATCGTGTCGAACTGGTCGCTCAGAAACGTCGGGCTCATGAGCGAGACACATTCCTGTGGCATCGCTGGCCCCAGTGCGTGCACATTTTCGAACATTGGTGCCAGCCAGCGTAAAGACGAAAGATTTCTCGCCGCGCGCCGAATCCTTTGTCGTTCGTTCTGGTTCGTCGGCGGCGATGGAGTCATCACTTCCCATGTAAGCGGTGCGCGATGTTGCGGATCAGCCGCGAGCAGAATGTGCAACAATGTCGTGCCGCTACGCGGCAAACCGACGATGAAGAGCGGCTCGCGAATTTCCTGGTACGCAGTGTCGGGATACAATTGTCGATCTTTCTCCATCGCTAACCGATTGCAAAGCGTCCGCACGACATCCACGCGCAGAGCAATTTTTCCCACAACGTTAAGACGCGCCTCGCGTTGGCACGATTCGAGTAAGCGCGAAAGTGGCTCAA
>QHNF01000036.1 GCA_003218345.1 Verrucomicrobiota bacterium
GTACTTGTCGGAGTCGCAGTTGCTGTGGCTGTGGGGCTAGGGCTTGGATTTGGAGTAGGCGTTGATGTGGCCGTGGGAGTCGCAGTTGCGGTGGCCGTAGGGCTGGGCGTTTGAGTTGGAGTCGGAGTCAACGTAGGCGTCGGGGTAGCGGTAGGAGTCGGTGTTGGTGTTACCGTTGGCGTTGGAGTTGGAGTACGCGTTGCAGTAGGTGTTGGTGTTGCGGTTGGAGTTGGAGTACGCGTCGCAGTCGGTGTCGGTGTCGGGGCTGGAGTTGGAGTCGGTGTGGGGCTTGGATTACCGCACGTTCCCCCTTGAAGCGGGTGCGGATAGCAATAAGGCCCAGTATATTGAACACCATTCACTTGCGGCGTGTAGAAGAAGATCACTTGTTGGGGGGTCGTGCCAGCTGGAAAACCATTTCCAAGATTTACATATTCCTGGCCTTCACGTTGCTCTGGATGTCTGGCACCACCAAATCCTAAATATTCACCTGTCGGTGCATAGGTAACATTCCAGTTAAAACACGTTTCGACTTGCTCATGCGTCCAGAATGGCGTGTTCGTGGCCGTGTTAATGGGCTGTCCATTAACAACTCGCACAAGATCGCCCTTTCCACGCCCGTTCTCGTCGAGTTGAGTTAAGAGGCGATGAATTTGATATTGGTCTCCTATGTTAAAAATAACAAGCGGACCACGATCAAGCGCGCCATAACGAAGATAATGAGCAGTATGGGCATCATTGTCAGTAATCAAAGAGCCTTTTTGGAGGCGGAAATGCCGAATACTAAAATCGGCCCAGTTACGTGCCCAAGTAGCATTCGAGGCTGTTAGAGTTCCTTCTGGTGTGGAAGCTGTAGCGGCGCCAAAAGCAAACAAATAGGGAGGTTGTCCTTCGATAAAGTGCCCGTTCCCGTCTGTGTCATTACGATCCCAAGGGCTTGTTCCATCCGCTGAGGCCCATATCCCACCGTTGTTTCCAGACGCCCCAATATCACGAAACAATGAAAGTTCGATGGCTGTACCAGAAGGAGGACGAAGTCCCGTAAACCGAATATCGTGCCACATATGAGTGCCTGATCGGTTTTGCCCGTTAGGAAGGATATCCCAATTAAAAATCACATCATAGACCTCTGTGGCTCGCATTCCACGCGGTAATCCCCCTTCTGTTCCATGTCCACCAGCATGCATGTCGTGACAGAAACTATAGCGTAAAACATACCGACCACCATCAGTCGCATCGATTACACCGCTAGTAGTATTTGTCCCAGCGCCGACAAGGGTAGAATCTTCGATAAAGAAAAATTTCTCAGTTCCATAGTAAGGATAATCTGCCCAAGAGCCATTGCCAAATGTTTCCCCACCCCAGCTCGCATGATGTATTTGAGCAGTTTGAGTTACGCCTGTGCTTTCGAAAAGACAGTGATCAGCTAATCCATATAGCCAACCTCCAACCAAAAGACAGTTACGATACAGATGATCGAAATGGCAATGATCGACTCTGATGTTTCTGTTTGGAGCGTTCCCTACGCTGCCAACATGAATTGCTCCGCCCGTTCCTATTTCATTTGTTACTGCCTTAAATGTGATTCCTGTAACCCTGAAACTTTGCGTGGATGTAAAATTAGCGGCATGAATCAAGTCAACAGCTCCTGGTGGTGTGTTATCAAGAATGATTGTACTATCGACTGCGGTCTGCCAGGTCATCGGCGCACCAATAACTTGGGTATTGCCTTTAAGTGTGATTCCCTTAGTAATGTTTAGCGGCGCCGTATAACTGAAGGTTCCACTGGGAAGTGTGATTGTATCACCATTTTGAGCCTGGTTATCGTGTACCCATTGCACACTACCTCCGGGGTAGTTGTGCCCTGTCTCCGTTCCATCTGATGGCCAAATCGTTGCAAAAGAGTTAGACGCTGCCAAAAACAGCATCGATGCGAAGGTGGGGAGAAGTTTTTTCATCCGAGCTTTGCGGGTTGGGCTGCTTTCGACCTTGCTGCGTGTTTGCCTTTCCTGATGTCCGCCGCTGTTTGTGTCGGCACCTGTTTTATTGGCGCAGCATACAGATGGCTGCGCAGAGGCCACAGATTCCATGGCTAGTCAACCGTCCAACCAGTCGCTCCAGCTAACCGCTGGCCCACGGCTGGTCTGACTAATGATTAAGAACGGTTTGCGGTGCGAGTTTGCTCAGTTCCAGCTGAGCACTCACCTTCCGCACGTACCGTTGGTGAGACTAAATAGGACTACGTGCCCTTGTGTCGTGCTGGCTACGGATAGCCTCCGTTTGATGCAGGAGTGACAGCTTGCGCTTTGGGCGAATGCGCAAAGCAGACAAGCGCAGATAGCGTGATTCTGAATATGATTTCCCGACTTTCATGATTTAGTTGCCTTTCATTGTTTGGCCTTCTTTGATTTCCTCCTGGCCCGCTCACCTATTCGCGAACTCCTTTCGGAGAAGCGCCACACCCCTGGGATGAAGTTGTCACTATGACATCTCATTTCTGGCCATTACTTCCTCCGTAGGGCGTTTTGCCAAAAATCCGGGTGATATGTCAAGAGAAAAAATAATAAAATTACTGAACGCCAAAGAATGCAGCAAAAAGGATGTTTTAATAAGCGGTCAGTTGGTATGTCTAACGAATGCCAACGTACCCGAAACACATCCTCGTTAGCTCGATGCTCGCCGCCCATTATATTACTAACTATTGCTACCGCAGCCGCCGGCGATTTGATTAGCGATTCCCGTCCCGCTCTGCTACAGCTTGTGGTGCAAAATCCGGCGGCCGCCACAGGTAGATCGAAAGACGTCGCTGTTCTTGTGTTTCGGGATGTAGGAAAGCCGGGCTTCATTGTAGACGCTCAAGGTCAAGGAATTCTTTTCGTGCACGGCCAAGCTAACGGTCGCTACCGCACGGTAGCCGCCCCTAGACACAGAAAAGAGGGGTCAAATCTCGACATTTGCATTCAGTTTGGGGGGAACTGACCAGAATTGCTGAATGGCGCGGGCGATACGGCTGGAGTTTGCTCTCTTAACGCCGAAAAGAAGCTTTTGGCGCAGCGGCGAGGTTGACGCCCTTTGCGACGCGCCCTAGAATGCCGCCACGAACTTGCTTTTGGAGGAATTATTATGCTGAAACGATCATTGACTGCTTTCCTGATTCTGGCGTTCGCCTGCGCCATTCTAAGCGCGCAGGAGCTCTCGCCGATTCATCAACCCACACTTATTCCGCAAAACAGCGGCACGACTAACGGTCTGATCGCGGTCTGGCCGGTGAACCCGCAGGTGGTCTGGGCGTGCGGTCGCGCCGGTACGTTCACCGTCACCACCGACAGCGGGCAGACGTGGAACGCCGGTGTAGTGCCAGGCGCCGAACTGCTGCAATTCCGCGACGTACAGGCCTTCAGCGCTAGCGTCGCCTATCTGATGTCCATTGGAACTTCAGGGGACCCAACAGATTTTCGCATCTACAAGACGGTGGACGGCGGGGCCACCTGGACGATACAGTTCGTGAACCAGAATCCGAGTGCCTTCACGGCATCGCATTCTGGACGCCAAACCGCGGCATTGCGCACAGCGACTCGGTGAATGGAGTGTTCCCGGACCTGCGCACCACCGACGGAATGACCTGGCAGGATATCAGTAACAATATGCCGCCAGCATTGCCGGGGGAATTCTCCTTCGCATCGAGTGGCACTTGCGTCACAACACAAGGCGGGAGGAATGCCTGGATTGCGACGGGCGGCTCGGACATTGCCAGGGTCCTCGCTACAAGAGACGGAGGCAACACGTGGAATGCGTATAATACTCCACTGGTGAGCTCGCCTAGCGCGGGTGCCTTCACAGTCGATTTCCGTGACCCATGGCATGGCATTGTAGGCGGCGGTGATTTGGATCCCAGCAATCCCAATAGCGCGGACACCGCAACGTCGAGTGATGGCGGTCAAACGTGGACCTTGACGAACCCTCCTCCGGTGACGGGAGCCATTTTCGGCCTAAGCTACCTCGGTCAGACTGGTAGCGGGGCGGGAAACAATCTCGGCCGCACGGTGGTGATCACGGCCAATGACGGAGGCGCGGCTTGGACTCCCGATGAGGGAAACACCTGGTTCACGTTGTCCGGTGTTAGCGGCTTCTGGGCAGTAGCTTTTGCCAGTCCCAAAGCCGGATGGCTAGTGGGTACGGACGGTCGCATTCTGAAGATCAGTTTCTAGCGACCAGTGAAAGGCCGGATCCCGGTTTAATTCCTTTTCGGAAAAATGCCCGCGCTCTGAGATCCGCGTGAGCTCGGCTCAAGCGGCGGTAAGGCCCGCTCGGATTACAGCGGATATCAGGATTGACGCAAGCGCGACTTCATCCCGACGATTCCGGAGTTGCTTTCGCGTGCTCTTGAATGCGTCGCGCGTTAACACGATTGCTTCTCGAGGATCATCGGTCAATCGCGAAGCGAAGCTGTAAACGGCGGGATAGTAACGAGCAACCAAATTATCAAAACGTGAGATTTTCGCTTTCATCCGTGGCTTTCTTTTTCGATTGGTCGCAGTCCCATTGCCTTTCCTTACATGCCTTGCCCGGAGCGCCGCGCGAGCGACTGCCACTCCGGTTGGTGTTTCCATTTCTCACCTCATTCTACGGAAACGACGGAACGAAGTTCTGGCAAAGAGCTGAAGGGCGATTGAGCCTGTCCTCAAATAGCCCAGCTACAAAGCGTAATTCGGAGAATCAAGGAAAGCACTAGCGGTGGGCATCTCTTTTGTCACGCTTCATTCCTCCTTCTCAACAATCAAGCAGTGATTCAGTTTGTTCGGGCTGATAGCTCCCGAAACATCAGCACCCACCTACGTGATTGATTTGCTGTAGATGCGATACGTTTTGTAGCGCTGCGCTCCGATCGCTTCGAGAAAGCGATTGATCATGAAATTGTCTTCAAGTGTCATGCTTAACTCGCCGGTGAATCCACGTTTGATCATTGCGTCTTCGACGATCCGTAGCACAAGCATTTCGGCAATGCCGCTACGGCGATATTTTTCGATCACGCCAAGCGCGATAAGCCGGGCGGTTCGCGTGCGACTCTTGTAATAAAGAAGCTTAGCAAGGCCGATTGGCAATCCGAAGGTCGTAAGCCGGCCATTGATATGACGCAAAGCGACATTGATGTCCGGCACGCATAGGATGAAGCCGGCCGGCGCGTCGCCGACTTCGGCGATGAGCGCGAACTCCGGAATAATGAGCTGCTTGAGCTCGTGCGTCATGAACTCGATCTCCGCTTCAGTGAACGGCACAAAACCCCAGTTCTTTTCCCAGGCCTGATTGTAAATTTGGCGAAGCCGCCTGCTTTCCTCGCGAATATTCTTGAGATTTCCAGCCCGGATCGTGACCGGCCAACGCTTCCGAAAACGTTTGGCCAACGGTCGCAAACGCGCCGCGGCTTTTTCCGGATCGGCAAACCACCAGGCATACCAATCTTTCGCTTTTGCAAAACCGCAGCTCTCAATCAGCTGTCTGTAATACGGTGGATTATGTGCGGTCAAGATGGTGGGCGGAGACGGGAATCCATCGATCAACAGACCGCAGACGTAATTGGTTGAATAATCAATCGGCCCCACCATCTCGGTACGGCGTTTTTTGCGAAGCCAACTGGCCGCACGTTCAAAGAGCCCGGTGGCGACGTTGCAATCGTTAATGCACTCGAAGAGGCCAAAACAGCCGACGTTCGATTGGTGCAGCGAATTGTAGTTCGGATCGTCGCTCGCCATAATGCGCCCAACGATTTTGCCCTTTTGTCGGGCAAGAAATAATGTGGCGTCGCCATGTTGATAGAACGGATGCCGCTTGCGATTCAGGAACGCTTTTCGTTCGATCATCAACGGCGGCACCCACGCGGCATCGCTCGCATAAATTCGCCATTGAAATTTAATGAATGCATCGCGATCCCGGCGCGAATTGACTTCTGAAATTTCGATCTCCGACACAAATGCAAAAGGCTGTTTAAGCCGCGTCTCGCCATTTCATCGCCACTTCCATCAGTGATTCGGACATGGTTTCCTGGCGAATAATCAAATAGACGAACAGCAAATTAAGCGGGATGAGTTCGAACCAGAAATAGTAAATCGGCTGGCCGATGAACAGGAGAGCGAATAAAACCAGCATCCGGGTGTTCGTCATCAACAGGCCCCACCACTTAAATGTTGGATTGGCCAGATTCAGATAACGCGTGCTTAGCCAGTTCGGAACCTCGCCACGGAACAGTTGGCTGGTTGTATCGCGCAATCTTTTCAGATGTGGCGCGAGCGTCTCTTGTTGACGAGTAAAGTTCAAATACAGCGCGAGCAGCAACTTATCCCACGGCTTGGAACGCCAACTGAGCTTTTGATAATCGGATCGCAGCGCGGAGGCGGAATCCAATCGCAGGCGTGTTCGGTTCGTAACAAAAAAAAGGTAGGTACTGCGGTAATAATCAGCTGCAGCGCCTTGCAATGCGTGACTAATCCCGGCCGCAAGAGCGAGAAGACAGATCGCAGGCGATGCACCCTCGGCGAGGTAGCGGAGGGTCAAATGCACATAAATGCTTAGGAAGCCGAGGTGGTCGGCAATGCTATCAATAATGCGTCCTTCCCGGCTTTCCCGATGAGTCAGGCGCGCGAGCTGACCGTCCGTATTGTCGAGTGCATTGGCGCAAACCTGAAACGCCATGCCTACGATGTTAATGCGCAAATCCCGATAGTAATAAAGGTGTCCCGCGACGACGCCGCAGAGCCCGGCCAGCCAGGTCACGCCTGCCGGCGTCATTTTGAGCTTTTGGAAAAAGTGAGCCAGCCGAAACCCTATTGGTCTATAAAAATAGAGATCGAGAACACCTTCGACTTCGCGCGCTTTATAAGTGGCTTCGATTTCCGAGCGCGGCGCCTCGTTGTGTTCCGACATCAAAGCTTCAGCGTGTCCGTAACTCAGGCGCTCTGAAGCGCCGCCGGGACGAGAGTATCCGCGAGAACGTTGAGTGCTTCGTCCAGGTCCGCGCGCGTATGTTTGGCCGTTACACACGCACGGAAGCAGATTCGATCTTGTGGCACGGCAGGATAATCCACCGGCGCAACCCACAGACCGCGCCGCCGCAGTTCGTGTCCGAGCCGATACATGCGCTCCCTATCACCAATGACAATGGGCATCACGTAAGTTGTTGACGCTCCAGTGTCGAGGCCGAGGTCGCGAAGTTGCGCGTGAAAGTAATCGGCGTTTTCCCAAAGTTGCGCGCGCAATTCCGGCTGACTCGTGCCGAGCTCGAGCGCTTTGAGGATCGCCGCAATCACAACCGGCGGCAGCGCACAAGAGTAAACATACGGATGCGCGTAGAAACGCAGATATTGCAGGGTCTCCTTCGACCCGGCCACGAAGCCGCCTAGCGCGCCGAAAGCTTTGGAGAATGTCCCATAAACAAGTGGAACCCGGTCTTCCACGCCAAACTTCTCAGCCGCCCCCCGACCGTGCTCACCGCATCCCAGCATGGAATGCGCTTCATCAATGAAAACGCTCGCCCCGTGGGACTCTGCAATAGCAAGTAGTTCCGTCAGATTGCCGAAATCGCCATCCATGGAATAAATACCTTCCACAATAACGAGTTGCCGCCGGCCTTTCTGGCGGCTCAGCGCTGTATCAAGTGAGACCGGATCGTTGTGCTCGAATTTCTCCGTGCGGCATCGGGAAAGCACCGCTCCATCGCGAAGGCTGAGATGCGAGCGGTTGTCGAGAAGCGCCACGTCGGTTTTGCGAAGCAGCCCGGAAATCGTGCCCAGCGCGCCGCCAAACCCGCTGTTGAAAAGCATCGCATCCTCACGGCCGAGAAATTTTGCCACGCGCCGTTCGAGTTCGCGATGGAGATCGGTCATTCCAGAGAGCATGGGCGAACCGCATGCGCCCAGCCCATGAGTCCTCAGCGCTTCGTGCGCGGCGATGAGGACTTCAGGATGATTGGCAAGGCCGAGATAATTGTAGGAGCAGAGGTTAATTACGGGGCGCGGCTTGCCGCCGTAGGTAATCACCGTGCGCGCATCTGCCGTCGCGAGAAGCTCGGGCTCATACAATTCAACCGCCCATGCCCCAACGCGCATCCAGTTTGTAAAGCTTGCTGGAGCTTGCAGCGGGTCGTTGCTCTCGCCCGCCAGAAAATTACTCAAACTAAGTTTTGCGGGATCCTCGTTCATCGCGCCACGTACTCCCTGCCAACAACTTGCATTATCGCGCTAACCATCATCGGGAGCAAAGGCGCGACAGGAATCAATGGAACAATCCGCGCGAGCGCGCCGAGCGGCGCTTTCAGGCAAAATTTAGATTCTTTGTCCTTCACTAGCCTCCTTACGAAGTTCGGCTGTCTTTGCGCGTCCGAAGTTCCGTGTCGGGGCAACCATCTTACCGGTTTTCAGGTTGCCGACAAGACTTTAGTGAGACCCACCGCGCGACTGCGAGAAGACCAACTTCGCGAGAGGCGCGTTACTTTCGCGTCGTCCGAAACACGTAGTCCCAAAGCGGCGAGCTGATGCCGTACCCGACATGATCATCCTTATAATGATGGCGGAGATGGTAATGCTTCAGCCAGAGCAACAGACCTCGCTTCATCGGGAAATGGTGCGTCGCGTAATGGAGCATGTCGTAGCAGACGTACCCAAAAACCAATCCGGCAAACACCCCTGGCGCCAAACTCCTGAAGATCAGAAGGAAAAGACCATAAAAAAGAAACGCGAGCGGGATGCTTATGCTGGGCGGCATCACCAGCCGTCGTGCATCGTTGGGATAGTCGTGATGAACACCGTGGATAATGTAGTGCAGTCGTTTTCCCCAACGAGTCTTCGGTTCGTAATGGAATATGTACCGGTGGATGAGGTACTCAAACAATGTCCACAGCAAAATGCCGAGCAAAAAGAGCGCCGCTACCGCCGGAAACGACAGTTGGCGTTGCCAAAGTGAGACGTAAACCATGTACCCAACGACCGGCAGGTACAAAATCAACGGGATCGCCGGATGCACCCGTGAAAAGAACTCCATGAAATCGCTCTCGAACATCCGGACCGTTTCGTTGTTCTTCGAGACGTAGAGGCGCTTCATCATAGCGAAAAGCAAATGGGCCTGGCACTCAGATCAAGACTACCGATTTGATCGGCTGTGATATCTGGAGTCGGTTGAGGGGCCGTCTTTTGTTGCATTCGTTCAACCCGGGAATAGAGGCTGTATCGCTTGTCAAAAACGAACTGGAAAAGCAGTCGCGTCCACGACGAATGATATTTCAGATTATCATAAAATTCCGGCGCCATCGCGCGCAGCTTCGGCAGATTGTTCCATGGGATCGAGGGCAAATCGTGGTGCTCGTTGTGATAACCCATATTCAGCGCCACCCAATTGATTGGTCCGTAGTAGCTGAAAGTCTCCTGGTCGAAATCGTAAGTGTAATGTTCCTGGATCCAGCGAGCGCCCACTGGATGCAGACCAATCGAGAAGAAAAATGCGAATACGAGATAAAGAAGTCCCGGCCAACCGCAAAAACAAACAACTCCCACATCGTAGGCGACCGCGCACACAAAATTGATGCAGAACCAGCGGTCCCACATCTTGATCGCTTTCAGTCGCGGTGGACGTGTCACCTGAAAAAATGGGAAAAGCATGAGCCAAATCGCTTTCCGGTACCATTTGTTGCCCACCAGGCGCGCTTCCCAGTGATTCGCCAGATCGGCGTCGTATTCGTAATCGCCCTGATGCGAGTGATGCTTTAGATGATAAACGCGAAAACCCATCGCACCGGGCGTGAGATTGGCAAGATCGGCGATGATGGCCACCATTTTGTTCCAGCTTTTGTTCCGGAAAATCAGGTTGTGAGTCGCATCATGAATGATGACGTAATTGGCATGATTCGCGAACGCGCCGATGTAAAAAGCTAGGATAAGGCTGAACCACCAATAAGCGAAGCCCAGTGTGCCCATCCAATACGCGATTGCGGTTTGCATGATCGCTAGCGACAGCGCGATCAACGCAGTCCACGGATTGCGCACCATCAACTGGCGCACTTCCGGGTGGGCTTTGATGATCGCCCGGGCCCGCGCCGGATGCGGCTGATCAGATTCCGACTGGTAAAACGCGGCGTGCATCGGTCTTCTAAATTACGCATAGCAGCTGCACCCTCAAACGCGCTTTTTCCACTGCGCGCCGCCGAGGAGCGGTAAGACGAATAGATTCGCCAGGATGTCGATGATGCAACCGGCGAGGACCACGAGACCGAAACGCTGCGTGGGTGGAAAATCAGAGAGCACAAAAATAGCGAAGCCGGTGGCGACGATCACGTCTGAATAGACAATCCCGCGCCATTGCTCTTCGCGCGCGAAGATCCAGGCTTGCCATCCTTTTTTTCCGTCGCGTTGCGCGCGACGGACGCCGAAGACGAGGTGGATCATCGAATCAATCGCTATGCCGATGCAAACATTTGTCGCCGGCGCCGAAATAATATCCACCGGTACATGGAACCAACCGATGCCACCCAACATCGATAGCGGCACGAGCGTCAGGCTCACGATCATCGCCACCGCGCCGCGGACAGATCGGGCAACGACCCACGCGATCACGACAAACAAAAGATTCAACCAGAATAAGCCGGTCACGAGGCTTTCAGCCACAAGCTTGGCCAGTCGCCCCTGCAAATAATAAATGCCGCCGACGAGGTCAGCCTTGAATCCATATTTGCGGCAGACAGAGCGAAGATCGTCGACAACATCGACGCGATATTTAGTTCGACGCGCCTCGATCATCCGGAGCAGGAACACCGCTTGCGTGCGGTCCTCCGTCACAAAACTTTTTGCCACACGCGCGTACTTCGGTTGCTCCATGATCTCCATCATCTTCTCGTAGCTGATGAGGAAGGAAAAAGGTGTGCGGTCACCCTCGGCTAGAAGAGTCGGCAGTGAGATTACAGTCCCGACGTCTTTGTAATTCTCCAGCGCTCCGTGCAGCGTCCACATCTTTTTGTACGCGTCGTCCGTATTCAACCTGCTGCCGTTTGACGCGGAGACAACGAGCGTGAGCGGATTGGAGCCGCCGGTGCGATCCACGAATTGCAAGCCATCGCGCAATTCCTGGTGAGGCTTGAAATAATCGAGAAGACTCGGGTCGGTGTTTACTTTGACCAGACCAAATCCCAACCACGCGCCGAGCAAAATGATGCCTAACGACAGTAGCGCAAAGCGGCGCGACCAAAATGCATGCGTAGGTTCTGCCTCTATGATTCTGCTTTTGCGCGGCACAGCCCAGCGCAGAAACGCCGGATACATCAAATACGCGCAAGCGAATGCCAAGACTGTGCCGAGCACACCACCAAATCCGTCAGCAAACTGGCGAAACCTAACGACGCGCAGACCATGGACCAAAATGAAGGCGGAAAAGTCATGCGTCGCGCGGCTGCCGCGAGGTCCGGGGCTTCCTTTCCCATCCGGTGCGCGCGGTCGGCGAGCGTCTGCCAGTTGAACGTCATGTAAACCAGGTGCGATAACGCGATGACGAACACGATCGTGCCGAGGTTCACTGTCAGGATGCCGATCTTGTGGCCAAGCATCGATTGCAGAAGCAAGGTCAACAAGACGGCACTCGTGCATGTGCAGAGCATTCCTACAAACAGCCTGGCCGATCGGAATAACGCCGCCATCGTTAAGCCAAACAACACGACCGCTGTGAGACTGAAGTAGCGGAAATCGTGCGCTAGGCTGCGCCGGAGCATTTCCACCACGTACGGCGGACCGGCGATGTGAATCCGAAAATCGCGCGCGTCGAGTTCATGCACGATCTGCTCGAGCCGTTGGATCGTCTTTTCAGTGTGCCTGCCTTTCATGAAAACGATCACGTTGCTGGACTTTCGGTCGTGCGCGATCAACAAGCGGCTCCAGAACGGGCTCTTCAGCGCATCCTCAAAACTTTTTGGTCCTTCGGCCAAACTCTTGACCGCGCTCACCGCACGAATGGTATGGACGCGTTGCGTGAGTTTTTGAATTCGGCCCAGATATCGAGGCGAAGAGATATCGCGCGACGACACCGCCAGAATCACTTCCGGCTGCGATGGAAAACGCCGCTCGATCTCTTTGGTTTGTTGGATCCCGGGGTCATTGGTTGAAAAGAAAAAATTCTGATCAACCACTGGCTTGAGGTCCACAAAGGTTGCCATCAGCGCAGACAACACGCCGGTGATCACCAGCATCCCCCAATGCGACCCTAACGGGATTCGAACCCACTTTGAAGTTTTCGCGGCCTTGCGCAATTCCGCCACAAACACGCGTTAGGCTGCGCGTTAGAGGGGAAAATGCAAATCGCGCAGTTTGCACGAATCGCGCAGACTAACGCAGTCCGACTGTCCGACTTTGTCCGAAACCTCTAGCCGCACTAGAGACAACGAAAATGCCGGGAAAGATTCACTCGCTTTTTGGCAATTCCTCCCCGCTCTGCAAATCCATTGCTTCGCCGTTTGTCAGGGTTTCTTTGCTCTCTGCGCTTTGCTTTCCGCTGATCTCCGCCACCAGCTCGTTGTACCGCTGGTGCAGCAGTTCAC
>QHNF01000003.1 GCA_003218345.1 Verrucomicrobiota bacterium
TATCGAATGGCAGTCGATACTGCCGCCCCTCGTCAAAGGAGTATCAACCCATTTTAGACAGGTCGATTTTAACCGGACAAGTTGATACCCGGCGCGCGATTCAATTTTCGCTGCGTAAGTGCCCAATCTTCAGCATGTTTTGGCATTCTTCGCCCTGATTGGCCCTTTTTGCGGATTCGGACAATTAGCCGGCGAACTGACAGTTTCACTGCGCGATTTGGTGCTCGGGGCGGGACTTGAACCCGCATGCCTTTCGGCATACGCCCCTCAAACGTACGTGTCTGCCATTCCACCACCCGAGCGTGCGAGCATCAAACTTTCCGCAGTCCGCAGCGGCTGGCAAGTCTCCTTTCTTTTTTTCAAGCACGTTTTCATAAGTCGATCGACCCTCACCTAACCTCTCCCTGCCAGGGAGAGGCGATCCTTTCTCCCCGGGGAGAAGGTGAGGATGAGGGCGTCTGGAACAAAACAGCGCAAGCGATTCGATGGCGCTCGCTAAGAACGAGCATGAGCATGAAATGCCGATAATCCGCGGTTAAGTTTGGCAATCCGAGCATGAGCACGAGTACGAGTGAGAAAGAAGATTGGATCAAGATCGATCTGCATATCCACACTCTCGATGATCCCAAAGACGCGGTCGATTACTCTGCCCATCAATTGTTAGAGCGCGCGCGTGCGCTTGGATTTCGCGTTCTCGCGATCACATTGCACGATGCTGTGTTTGATCGAGCGGAAGTGTTCGCTGATGCGGCGGCAATGGGCATCTTGCTTATCCCAGCGGCTGAGGTGCGCTTGTGCGGTGCCGATGTCATCGTGCTGAATGTGACTGCAGAAGAAGTCGCGGAGCTGAAAAATTTTGACGATCTGCGAGGGCTGCGGGCGCGGCGCGGGAGCTCGATCTTTACCATTGCGCCGCATCCCTTTTACGTTCTTGGCAGTTCAATCGGAGCGCGCCTGTACGCAGAAATCAATTGCTTCGATGCAATCGAGCTCTGCCATTTTCACAAGGGACTGTTTAATCCGAATCGGCGTGCGGAAAAAGTCGCGTTGCGCTTTGGGAAACCATTGATCGCCACCTCCGATGCACACCGGTTGCATGCGTTCGGGCATCATTACACGAGTATCCAGATTCCATCCGAGCTTACAGTCGAAAACGTTTTCGCTGCGTTACGCTCCGAATCACTGAGAATAACCAGTCCGCCGTGCAGTTTCTTGGATCTTGTGAGTACGATCTATTTTGTTTTCCTCGCACACCCATTCCGACTACGCCGGAAGATCGCCGCAGCGATCAGATCTTCCTCTGCGAGTAGGAAGCGCGCTTAGCGCCTTAGCGAGAAGGCGAACCCGGTGCCAAATCATAAATCGAGCCCCAGTCGCCGGACGCAACGAGCGGCGCCGTAGTTTCCCATGGCCGACTGTTCGATTTGTAATTAGCCTTTTCGTCTTGACCCCAAAACATGTAACGGACACGCAAAGCCTGGGCAGCCTCGCGCCAATTCGGGGCTCCACGCATTAAAGCGGTCAACTGATTGTTTGCGGCGGTGTAATCGAATCCTTCCGTCCACAGATGGCCCGGATATCCCATGACAACCTTGCGGCCTTGGAGCAAGAGCGGGTGGTTGTAGGTCGGATAGGCGGCGAAGCGAGCCTCGACCGGCAAAGGCCGAACGGCCGCGCCGACCCCGTCGAGTCTCGCGCGGTCGATGATTCCAAAGCCCGGATGTCCGGCAGTCAAGCCGCCCAATAAGGTAATAAATCCTGAAGCAAAGAGTATAACGCAAGTGACCGCCCGCTCCGGAATCGCCCAACGCGCAATGAGGTCACTCCATAAAAATGGAAGAATGAGAAAGTAGCCCCAGACCATGAGTTTGAGGTTATCCCAGTCCCACGGTGCGGTCTGAACGAAGTAACCCACAGCAAAGATAGCAACAGCGGATAACACGAAGGCAATGTTCGCCGGAGGTTTGTTACCCCAGCGCCAGCCGGCCTTCCAAGCGCGCCATCCGCACAACCCTACTAGTACGAGCGTCAGCGGGACCCATAAGCCGAAGTTAGTCAGCCAAAATTGAAAAAACGGAGCAATGACGCCGTTCCATGTCTTTCGCGCCAACCACAAATGTGGGACGTCCACGCTAAAGTTCGCAGGGCCAATCCGGAAGAAAGGAGCGCCAAAGTCCCCTGAATCCTGCACCCAGCCCGGATGCCATTTGAGCAGCGATTTTGCGTGAAAGTGATCGGTAACCAGCCAAACAAAAAAGGTTGCGGGAACCAAGGCAGCGGCGAGCAAGGCGCTGGCGTGTCTGCGTATCGGCGCGTCACGGAAAATCTGGGGCCACATCACCGGGTGAAAGATCAAGCGACCGATCCCAGCCATGCCTTCGCTACGAGCGACATTAACAATAAACCTTAGTTCACCGGGACGTTCGAAAAGCAGCGCACAAACTAGCACGATCGTCAGCGCTAGAAACGTATGGACATTGAAGAGTGGCATTGAGGCGTAAAGGGAGAGTTCGACCCAGAAGGGCAACGGCCCGTTGCGTTGCAGTGCCTTGCTTGGTCCGGTGTCATCCGCCTTCGCCGATCCAGCCCTCGCAGCCGCTTCGGCGGAGCAGGCGCCTACGGCCGACAAGTCGAGCTCCGTTACAACATCCTTACGAAAGAATTTCTCGCGCCAGTGCCATAGCAGAAGGAGCGCCGCCGGGATCGCGTAAAGCCATCCACGCTGTGTTACAAACATGGATAACGCAATGCTTTTCCACGCGATTGTGTTAACACCCTGATAGTCCACGAACTTGAGCGTTTTAAAAAATTGAAAGCCCACGATTCCGCCATTGAACAAAAAACCGGCAACGCCGAACGTGCCAGCCCACCGGAAGAACGCATAGAACGTCGCGAGTGACGCAATCAACCCAGTCCAAACCAGTCCACGTATTAGATCGATGTGAACCAAGCATAGCAGCGCATTAAATAAGTCCATTCCCGCCGGGTACCTTAGGGTGCTAAAGACGTAGATCGGGTTGTCCGGCCAAAGGGCAACGCCATTCGCGAAATTGTTGATCAATGTGAGATGCAGCGAAAGGTCGCCTAGGTTATTAGGAGATTGAATCCTCAATTCGCTGCCGTCGATGTAGAGAAGCCAGCAGAACGACCGCAGGGCAAATAATGCGAAGCAAATCGCCACCGCCCAGAACCACACATGACGATAGCGCATGCTGGGCGACGAACTGCTGACGTGCGGCATGCTTTCCAGCCGGCGTTTAGACTTGGAAACCCGGACTTCAGATTGTGGATGTTGTAGGGCAAGCGCTTCGCTTGCCGATCCGGGGGAAGCAGGCGATGGGGCTGCCCTACAATTTGGTTTATCGACATCCGCAGTTCCAAGATACGCCGCAACGGCGAATGCGGCGCCGCACACCAGTGCGAGAAGCGCACTTAACGCATTTAAGCCATTCCCGGCCATTCCCAGAAGCAGGCCGCAAACAACGGACAAATTGACAAAGGTCAGACCAGCCGAAAGCCATTTCATCGAAATGAGCGCTGCCTAGCCCGGTCCTTTCCCGACGAAATCCGGCGCTTTGCCTGGGAAAAATTCTTTAAAGACTTTGACGCTTAAGTAGAGCTTGGACATGTCCTGATAGTTACGAATCCTGAGCGGCTGAGTGTAATACGCGTTATGCAGCTTGGACTCGACTTGCTTGATCTTGTCTTCCTGCACGAGGAGAAAATCGGCGTCGAGGTTTTGAGGCATATTTCCGCCCTCGTAGTAGCCGATCCGTGTGAAATCCCCCAGAATCCATGGAAGCGGATAAACGCTGGACCGGATCATGTGCCCCGTCAGTTGATAGTAAACCGGATCCCGTTTTGCCAACTTCAGAAGCGGTTTCGTTAATTTGAAGATGTCATTGTAAGTCTGAACATAGACGTACGGCTCGGTATCGGTCGTGCAGCGGAAGTAGTTCAGCGAAATCGATGACCCCAGCGAGTAACACAAAAGAAGCGCTGACACGACATACACTCCGCGGCGATACCTCGCAGGAACAAGCAGAACCGACGCGCCAAAAGTAAATAAAAATGGCCAGACAATGTTGATGACGCACCAGGGCGTTTTGTAATGCACGTAGCTATAGGCGACGAGCGTACCCACGCCGTAGATGGCCAGGTAACGAAGGTTCAAATTCTTGAAGGCTTGACATAACAAACAGAGAGCCATTCCCGCGAGCACGGGCAACTCGTAGCGCGCCATTAATTCCAGCCAGTAGTACCAAGGTTTTTCGTGACCGTGCCCAGCCTGGCCGGTTTGGAACCAAGCTTTGCACGCCAGATATAGACCTTTGACCCCGCTCCAGTTAAAGAATGTTCCCGAGTAGAAAAAGATGACTGCGAATGCGCCCACGACAATGACCATTGCCAGATCGACGTATGTCCATGTTTGCCTGGCCGGCTTCGCATCAGGCAGGCGATTGAGCGCGTTAGAGACCATCAACACGGGAATTGCAGCTACCGCACAGACCAGGTGGATGATGTATGTCTCCTTTGTCAGAATCATACCGGCTAGTCCCATCCCGGCGCACCAAAGGTATCCCGGCGTCCCACGTTTCCACAGGCCGAGCAGCCCGAGGATGAACATCATCGTGAAGAGAAGCAGCCATACTTCGTGGATTGCGTAGCGCCCATAAAAAACGAACCCGGGAGAGACCGCCATGGCCAGCGCCGCTAATCGACTTACGGTTCGTCCGACTAATAGCTCGAACTTCAACGCCAGCCAGACGCAGCCGATGCTGACTAACACAACAGGCAACCGCAACGCCCAGATGTTCCGGCCAAACAAAGTCTGCGAGAGCAGCAGAACATAGAAGTGAAGCGGCCCGTGATAATTGGTCGGGTCGTATCTGTAAAACCCGTTTCTGACAACCTGATCGACAAACCAGCCGTTAATGCCTTCATCAAAATGCGCCGGCTTGATGCCCAGAAGAAAAAAACGCAGGAAGACTGCCAGCCCCAGGATTAACCACGGAGCCCAACCTGTTTCTGCCAGGCGGGCTTTCCACGCTTCGAAGTAATCGCGCAGCATTGGAAAATCTGCTAGCGCGCCGCCCTTGGTGCTGCTAGTACGCGCTGCCATGCGCATCCTTGTAACCGGTGGCTGCGGATTCATCGGGAGCAACTTTATTCGATATATTTTGCAACATTACAAGCCGGCGTATGTGACCAACGTCGATGTGCTCACTTACGCGGGCAATCTCGCCAATCTTGATGGCGTGGTCGAAGAACATGGCGAACACTACGAATTTTTCAAAGCCGATATAGCGAATGCCGACCAGATGGACGCGCTCATGACCGAGCATCAATTTTACGCAGTCATCAATTTCGCCGCCGAATCGCATGTGGACCGCAGCATCAATTCACCTCTTAATTTTATTCACACTAATGTCGTCGGCACCAGCGTGCTGCTGGATTGTGCGCGCCGTCACGGCGTCCAGCGCTTCATCCAAATCTCGACAGACGAAGTCTACGGCTCGCTTGGCGCTACCGGCAAATTTACCGAGCAATCGCCGCTCGATCCCAGCTCGCCATATTCGGCGAGCAAAGCTGGCGCCGATCTTCTGGCGCTGGCGTGTTACAGGACCTATGGCCACGAAGTGCTGGTGACGCGGTGCTCGAATAATTACGGCGCTTACCAGTTCCCGGAAAAACTGATTCCGCTCATGATTGTCAAAGCAATTCGTGACGAACCGCTCCCGGTTTATGGCGACGGCCTGAATGTGCGCGACTGGATTCATGTGACAGATCACTGTGCCGCCATTGTAGCCGCGCTCTTCGAGGGACAAGCCGGCAGCATTTACAATTTCGGTGGCGACAGTGAAATGGTGAATATCGATCTTGTGAAAATGATTCTCGATAAACTGGCCAAGCCACACAGTTTGATTTCGTTTGTGACTGATAGACTTGGGCACGACCGCCGGTATGCCATCGATTCTTCGTTGGCGCAGCGTGAGCTGAATTGGAAACCGCGCCGCAATTTTAAGCAGGGACTCGATGAAACGATCCAATGGTACATCGAGAACCGCTCGTGGTGGGAACCATTACTCGAGCGCACCGGAAGATACTAATTATAGCCTCAGCCCGTCATTGAGACATGAAAATCGTAATTCTCGGCGCAGGTGGCCGGTTAGGCGCTGCGCTCCTGCGCGACTATCGAGACAAATTCGAAGTCGCCGGTTTCAATCACGCGCAGCTTGAGCTCGCGGATGTTGATGGTGTTCGCACGAAACTGCGGTCAACGGATTTTGATGTCCTTATCAACGCCGCTGCCTTTACTAATGTCGATCTTTGCGAGACCCAGCGCGATCTGGCTTTTCTAATTAATTCGGAAGCGCCGCGTGTTCTCGCGAAAATTTGCCAGGACAAGGGCGCGAAGCTTATTCACTTCAGCACTGATTACGTTTTCGATGGTGTGAAACGTGAACCTTACACCGAAAGCGATTCCGCCAACCCGATTAGCATTTATGGCGAATCGAAACGAGCAGGCGAGGAGAATATTCTAGCAGTCGGAGATCGACATCTCGTTGTGCGTGTCTCCTGGATATTCGGACCGGACCGGCCAAGTTTCATCGACGCGATAATCAAACGAGCGCAGGAAAACGAACAGGTCGATGCAGTCGCGGACAAATTTTCCGCGCCCACGTATGCGCGCGATGTCGCCGAGATGCTCCCCAGTTTTTTTGCGCGGGCTGCTGTAGGCGGGGGCGGTGACTCCGGCCATAAGGCCGCGCGCGATTACGGCGGGATCTTGCACTTTACCAACGCTGGCGAGTGCAGTTGGCAGGAATACGCACAATGGGCGCTGGATTGTTGCCAGGAGCTTGGCGTGTCTGTGCAAGCGAGAACGGTCAGCGCGCTCAAATTGAAGGACATGAAAAATTGGGTGGCTCGGCGTCCCGTCTATTCCGTGCTTTCCAGTGGCAACTACGCGCAGTTGACGGGGGTTTCACCTCGCACTTGGCGTGAAGCCGTCTCTGATTATATTAGGCGCTTCTATTCCAAAAAATGAAAACCCACATCTTTGCTTTTATCTTGTCGATCACCCTTTGCCTGACCGCGCGTGCCGAATTGAAATGGGAGCAGACCATGATCGAACTGCATCCGGCGACCGCCGATAAACAGGCGATAGGCCATTTTAAATATCAGAACACTGGTGATAAGCCCGTGCGATTTAAGTCCGTTCACAGTTCTTGTGGTTGCACTGCTGCGCAATCGCAGAAGGAAGAAGTGCCGCCTGGAGAGAAAGGCGAGATTACGGCTACCTTCAACATCGGTGAGCGCACCGGCACTCAGGTCAAAACTGTGACGGTGGACACCGACGAGCCGACGAATTCGAGAACGGTCCTGACC
>QHNF01000004.1 GCA_003218345.1 Verrucomicrobiota bacterium
TCGCCCACGTTCACGCCTTCCATGAATCTTTGTCGCTTTTCGCTGCGCTCCTGCTCGATCACTTCGCGCCGGCTGAGCACAACGTTTTTGCGGTCGTCATTGAGCTTAACGATTTTGAAATCGTAGGTGTTGCCAACGAATTGCTGCAGATCTTTTGGCGGAACGACGTCGATCTGAGACGCCGGCAAAAACGCCTCAACGCCGATATTCACCATCAGCCCGCCTTTCACCACCGATTTCACCTTGCCTTTGATTAGGCCGTCCCCTTCAAAAACACCGACGATTTTGTTCCAGTTTTGGCGGTAAGCGGCTTTTTCCTTTGAGAGAACGACCATGCCCTCGTCGTTTTCAAGCCGCTCCAACAGCACGTCCACTTCGTCGCCCACTTCCAGCGAATCAAGGTCGTCAAATTCTGCTCGAGGAATGACGCCCTCGGATTTATATCCGACGTCCACCAACACTTCACGCGGGCGAACTTCCAAAATCCGCCCCTTGACGATGCTTCCCTCGCGGAAATCCGGCATCGGCTTCGACATCACATCCTGCATTTGCACCATAAATTAAAAAGCCTCCTTCAGGCACACTGAAACTTCCCGCGGAGCTAAGCAGCGGAAATGGGGACGCCACATTAGGCGTTTTCGCTGTGTAGGTCAACTGCTGTCGGGCACGCCCGCTCGGGTGCTGGCGATGGCGTCCGCGTCAGCGCGATCTTTGATTCTGTTTTCCACCGCGACAAAAGTCCATTTCGGCGAGACGCCCCTTCGACTGTGCTCAGCACAGGCTCCACCAGCACCCGAGACGCGTGCGCCACCCGATCCGCAGAATTGGACGTTGGGCGTTGGACGTTGAGCGTTGGGCGTTTCCCCATTACGTTAGAAGCGAGATGTTGATATTCCGATTGTCGATCCTGCTCGCGCTTGTCGCGGCTACAGCGCTCCGCGCCGAATCCCCCACTCAACAGCGGGTTCTCGACGCGATCAAATCACCGGACCTAAGCGTGGTGCACCTCTGGGCGCCCTGGTGCTCGAATTGCCAGGCGGAATTGAGGAGCGGCGGGTGGCTCAAAACGGTTAAAGACAATCCGCACGTGAAATTTTATTTTGTTTCCGTTTGGAACGACGGCGAAGACGGCCGCGCGATGTTGCAGAAATTCCAGATCGCCGACCAATCGAACGTAGTTGTGCTGGCGGACCCGGGTCCGCGCAAAGGCGAGAACAAAATCAAGCAATTCGGCGGCATGCCGCTCTCTTGGATTCCGACGACTTGGATTTACAAAGGCGGCGATCTCCGTTACGCCTTAAATTATGGCGAGGTCCGTTTCCCTGTGCTCCAACAGTTTCTGGAAGACAGCAAATCGGAGTGGTCGCACAAGAGCGAACCGTCGATAGGCTCTCAATAATCGCGACAATGCTCGAAAGTCCAACCGTTCCCCAAATCAGTCCAAAGCGTCCTCCTGCGATCCTGTCGCTTATTGGCGACACGCCGCTGGTGGAAGTCACGCAGTTCGACACCGGCCCCTGCCAGCTGTTTCTCAAATTGGAAAATCAAAATCCGGGCGGCTCGATCAAGGACAGGATCGCGCTGTCGATGATTGAAGCGGCGGAGAACGAGGGAAACTTGCAGCCGGGCGGCACAGTAATTGAGGCGACGGCAGGGAACACCGGCCTGGGTCTTGCGCTCGTTGCCGGTGCCAAGGGCTATCGCGTCTTACTTGTGATCCCGGATAAGATGTCGCAGGAGAAAATTTCGCACGTGAAAGCGCTTGGTGCTGAAGTGCGGATCACGCGTTCGGACGTGACGCGGGGCCACCCGGAGTATTACCAGGACATGGCGGCGCGACTCGCTGAAGAGATTCCAGGCGGCTTTTACGTGAATCAATTTGGCAATCCGGCAAACCCTCTGGCGCACGAGCGTACGACCGGGCCGGAAATTTGGGAGCAAATGCGACACGATGTCGATACTATTGTCGTAGGGGTTGGTTCCGGTGGAACGCTGACCGGTCTCGGGCGATTTTTCAATCGCGTCAAACCGCGGCGCGGGATCGAAATGATTCTGGCCGACCCCGCTGGTTCGATTCTCTACGAATATGTCAAGACAGGCAAACTAAACGAGGCAGGAAGTTGGGCCGTCGAAGGCATAGGCGAGGATTTCATTCCTGAGATCGCTGACATGTCGTTGGTAACGGACGCATTCCAGATCGAAGACGAGGAGAGTTTGGCCACGGTGCGCGACCTCTTGCGCAAAGAAGGAATTTTCGGTGGCTCATCCACTGGCACGCTCGTGGCTGGCGCGCTGCGTTATTGTCGGAAACAAACGAAACCGAAACGCGTTGTGAGCTTCGTGGTCGATACTGGGAACAAATATCTTTCCAAAATGTACGACGATTTCTGGATGGCAGAGCAGGGTTTCATCCATCGCCCGCCGCACGGTGATTTGAGCGATCTGATAACGCATCGTCACGAAGCTGGTGAAGTAATTTCGGTCGGACCGACGGACACATTGCTGACGGCGTTCAAGCGCATGCGCGACGCGGATGTCTCGCAGGTTCCAGTGGTCGATCAAAACGGACGTGCGATCGGGATTCTCGATGAATCCGATGTGCTGGTGAAGGTGCACCGCGATTCTTCCCACTTTAATGATCCAGTGAAAGATGCGATGACCGACAAGCTCGAAACATTATCGCCAAAAGCGAAGATCAAAGATCTTCTGCATGTATTTGATCGCGGACGCGTCGCCATCGTGATGGAAGATGACAAATTTCTCGGGCTGGTCACGCGCTCCGATCTGCTCTCTTATTTGCGGTTGCACATGCCCAAACAATGAGGCCGCGGATGAACCGGATAAGGTTGGCCGGCGAATCTTTCTATTTAATCCGCGCCCTCCGGGCCTAGATTCGATCGACATGAAAAAGCAACAGGAATTTGCTACGCGGGCGATCCATGCCGGCCAGGAGCCGGACCCCTCCACCGGCGCAGTGATGACGCCGATCTATGCGACGTCGACTTATGTGCAGGAAAGCCCGGGCAAGCATAACGGCTACGATTACGCGCGCTCGATCAATCCCACCCGGCTCGCATACGAAAAGTGCATCGCCGATTTGGAAAGCGGGACACGCGGTTTCGCATTCGCATCCGGTCTCGCCGCGATGGCTACAGTGCTTGAGCTGCTCGAGAGCGGCTCGCACATCGTTGCGAGTGACGATCTCTATGGCGGCACATTCCGACTGTTCGAGAGAGTGCGCCGCCGTTCAGCGAATCTTGATTTTACTTACGTCGATCTTACCGACGCGAAAGACCTCGAGGGCGCGATCAAACCAAACACGCGCATGGTTTGGATCGAAACTCCAAGCAATCCGCTGCTGAAGTTGATCGATCTCGAAGCAATCGGGAAAATCGCGCGCGAGCACAAACTTGTTTCGGTTTGCGATAACACATTTGCGACTCCGTGGATCCAACGCCCGATTGAGGCCGGGTTCGATATTGTGGTCCATTCCGCCACCAAATATCTCAACGGACATTCTGATCTTGTGGGAGGCGTTGTCATCGTCGGAGACAACAAAGAGCAGGCTGAGCAAATCGCATTTTTACAAAATTCGGTCGGCGGAATCGCTGGCGCGTTCGACAGTTTTCTTGTGCTCCGCAGTTTGAAAACGTTGTCGCTGCGCATGGAGCGACACTGTTCAAACGCAATTGAAATAGCGCGCTGGCTGGAAGAGCAGTCGGTGGTAAAATCGGTCCGTTATCCGGGATTGAAATCGCATTCACAACACGATCTGGCCCGACAGCAAATGCGCGGTTTCGGTGGGATCGTGACGATCACACTGAAGACTGATCTCGCCGGGACGAAACGCTTTCTGGAAAACACTCATTTATTCGCGCTGGCAGAAAGCCTGGGTGGCGTGGAAAGCCTCATCAATCATCCCGCGCTCATGACGCATGCTTCAGTGCCGAAGGAACAACGTGAAAAACTGGGCATCACCGATTCACTCGTCAGGCTGTCCGTGGGCATCGAAGACGTGCGCGATCTGATTGAGGATTTAAAAATCGCACTCGCAGCGATTGAGTAGCATAGCCGTCTCGGCTGTAGGGCAGGCGGGCGTCTCGTCTGCCGAGTCACGACCCAGCAGGCGAGACGCCCGTTGGCCCCACAGGCAAAATGCCTGTGCTACAATACGCGCGATGGGCAACACCTTCGGCCAACTTTTTCGCGTTACTACCTTCGGTGAATCGCACGGCGGCGGCATCGGCGTGGTGATCGATGGTTGCCCGCCGAAGATCAGCATCTCAAAGGCGGAAATTCAACACGAGCTGGACCGTCGCCGCCCGGGCCAAAGTAAAATCACAACGCAGCGTAAAGAGGAAGACGAATGCGAGATTCTTTCCGGCGTCTTTGCCGGGAAAACGCTCGGCACTCCGATCGCCATTCTGGTGCGCAACAAAGACGCCCGGCCTGAAGATTACAGCGAGATCGCAACCAAATTTCGGCCGTCACACGCCGATTACACTTACGAGGCCAAGTACGGAATTCGAAACTGGCAGGGCGGCGGGCGCGCCTCGGCGCGTGAGACCATTGGCCGGGTCGCGGCAGGCGCCGTTGCCAAAAAAATATTGTCGATCCTCTACTCAGAATTAGAGATCGTCGCTTACGTCGCGCAAATTCATGAAATCGTCGCGAAAATCAATCGCTCCATCGTGAAAGCAAAGGACGTGGAGCGGAATATTGTTCGTTGTCCTGAGGGCGTAGCGGCGAAAAGGATGATGTCGCTGATCGAGCATGTTCGCGAGGAAGGCAATTCAGTCGGCGGAGTCATTGAATGCGTCATCCGCGGCATTGCGGCTGGACTGGGCGAGCCGGTTTTCGACAAGCTCGATGCAGATCTGGCAAAGGCGATGCTGAGCATACCCGCAACAAAAGGATTCGAGATCGGTTCCGGTTTTGGAGCAACGCGGATGCGCGGCTCGGAACATAACGATCCATTTGAGATGCGCGGCGGGAAAATCCGCACCGCCACAAACAATTCCGGTGGTGTGCAGGGTGGAATCAGCAACGGCGAAGAAATTTATTTTCGCGTTGGCTTTAAGCCGACGGCGACGATCGCGCACGAACAGAAAACCGTGACTGCCTCGCAGGAGCAAACCAAACTCGCTGCGCGCGGACGCCATGATCCGTGTGTTCTTCCTCGCGCTGTACCGATCGTGGAAGCGATGGCCGCAATCGTGCTTTGTGATCACGCGTTGCGGCAAAAAGCGATCGGTTTGCTGGGTTGATGGAAGCGAAACCCGAACTTCAAGCGGTGACGGGTTCGTCGCTTTGGCAGGCAGTCTTCATTTCTTTTGCCGTCATTTTAATTTTGTTCGAGGTCGTGCGCGGCTGGCGACTGGGCTTAATCCGTCAACTTGTCCGTGTCGCGGCACTTGCCGCGGCGTACGGGACTGCGTTTTTCGGCGGCAGATTGCTCGTCCCGATCGCACGGCCGTTTTTCAAAATGCCTGATATTGTTCTGTCGATCCTGGCTGGCGCAGTGCTTGCCCTGGTCATTTACGCGCTGGTGACCAGCTTGGGAATGATTTTGTTCAAGCGGACCGGTCAACAGAACTCCAAGCTAGTCCAGCTTGTTTATGGATTTGCAGGGGCAGCTGTTGGACTGTTTTTCGGCGCCTTTGTCCTTTGGATGATCGTGGTGAGCGTTCGTGCGATCGGCGCCGTCGCCGACGCGCAAGTCCGCAGTCGATCGACTTTGATGTACGTCGGCCCGTCTACGACCTCACAGGCTCTGGCAGTTCGGCGGCGTTTCCTCGCGGAATCAAATAAGGGATCTGCTGCGTTCGCCGTGTCGCTGGCGCGGTTAAAGAATTCGCTCGAGCTTGGGCCCCTCGGAAACGCAGTCAAGCAAATCGATCCCGTTTCATCGGAGAGTTACGACACACTGGGAAAGTTTGCCGGCGTGTTTTCCAATCGCGAGCGTGCACAAAAATTCCTGTCGTTTCCAGGTGCACGCGAGTTGAGCGAGCATCCGAAGATTGTGGCTTTACGCAACGATCCGGAAATCTCCAATATGATCGCGCAGAAACGCTTTCTCGATCTTCTTCAGGATCAGCGCATCATCGACGCGGCAAATGACCCGGCGCTCGCTGATCGCATCAAAAAATTCGACCTCCAGCGCGCGCTCGATTACGCGACGCAATCTCAAGACCACGCGCAAGGACGTTAAATGAAGTATCTCGCTACCATTGGTCTTGAAGTGCACGTCCACCTCAAGACGCGCTCCAAAATGTTTTGCGCCTGTCCAGTTGAGTTTGGGGCGGAGCCGAACACGCACACTTGTCCGATATGTCTCGGATTACCGGGCGCGTTGCCAGTGATGAATCATGAGGCGCTGCGCATGACGGCACTCACCGGACTCATGCTCGGATGCGACATCGCGCCGATCTGCAAGTTTGACCGGAAGAATTATTTCTATCCGGACATGCCGAAGAATTATCAGATTTCGCAGTACGACATGCCACTTTGCACCAATGGCAGCGTGCTGTTGCACGACCTCGCCTATCCCAAGGACGCGCAGAAGAATATCGCGACCCCCGAGAAGGAAGTGCATCTGGTGCGAATTCATCTCGAGGAAGACGTCGCGAAGAGTTTTCATTTCGAGAACAGCACAGGGATCGATTTCAACCGGGCCGGCACGCCATTGATGGAAATCGTCACGCAACCGGAGATCAATTCGCCTGAGGAGGCATTCGCGTTTTTAACATCGCTGAAACAAATTCTGATCTACGGCGGAGTGAGCGATGCCGACATGGAGAAGGGGCAACTCCGCTGCGACTGCAATGTGTCCGTACGACCGGAACAGCAAGCCGAGCTCGGAGCGAAGATTGAGATCAAAAACATGAACTCGATCAGCGGCGTGCGGCACGCACTCGCTTACGAGATTCAGCGTCAGATCCGTGCGCTGGAGAATGGCGAACAACTCGAGCAGGAAACGCGCGGCTGGGATGATGCTGCTGGTCAAACGTTTCTTATGCGCACAAAGGAGTTCGCGCATGACTATCGCTATTTCCCAGATCCCGATCTTGTGCCTGTGAAAACCGAAGTCTTGGTCGCCGATGTACGAGAACGCGTGCCCGAATTACCAACTGCTAAGCGCGCGCGTTTCGTCCAGGAATATCAAGTGAGCCCATACGATGCCGGCGTGCTAGCGAACGATCTGGAGCTCGCAAGATATTTTGAAACGGCTGCCAAAGGCGCGAAGAA
>QHNF01000444.1:0-1846 GCA_003218345.1 Verrucomicrobiota bacterium
CGATGAACCAGCGCGTGCATGCAGATCATCTACGTTCTGCGTGACCAGCAGGAACTCGTGCGTGTGCTGCGCCAGCTTCGCGATTGCCTTATGCGCTGGATTCGGTTGCGCATTACGAATGCGCCGGCGGCGCTCGCGATACCATTCCCAAACTAGTCCCGGATCCTTCGCGAAGGCTTCCGGAGTAGCCAGCTTCGCCGGATTCAGATTGCGCCAGTAGCCGTCTTTCCCGCGAAAAGTTGGGATTCCGCTTTCAGCTGACACGCCCGCGCCGGTGATTACGAGAACACGCATTTTCGAAATGCGCGTTATAGCGGCGCCTGTGTCAAGCGCCAACAGATTCTGCTCAAGCCTCAAAGACATCCGAGAGAGTACACTTTAATCGCTTCATGATCTGCTGAAGCCCGCGAAGCGTGATGCTCTGGTCGCCGTTCTCAAGCCGGTGCAGCGTCGAAGGGTGACACGTCGAGTCGTCGTCGCGAAAATTGTGCGTACGTCGCTTGACCGCGGCGTTTGCACAAAAACTTGCCAAGTTGACGCTCGAGTGGCCCGCGCACGCGGCGAGCCTGCCCAAAGCATCATTCCGGATGTGGAATATTTGTTGGAATTTTAGCAAACCTGACGTCCGAAGGTTTCCGAAATCGGAGCTGTGGATTTGAAAATGCCGCACCGCCTGCGCGAAAGAATCTCTTGTCACAAGGGCACCGTTTTATTATTCTCGTTGACGCCGTGAAAACAGCGTCGGTTCCGGGGGGTGGCGAGGCTGAGAGCCGCGATGAATCGTTTGCTTCGACTCGGTGGACGATGGTCCTCGAAGCGGGCGATTCAGCAGTGGCTTCCAGCCAGGCGCTCAGTGCGCTCTCGGAATTGTGCCAAATTTATTGGCGGCCGCTCTACGCTTTCCTGCGCAAACACCGATACAGTTCAGAGGATGCCCAGGATCTGACGCAAGGCTTTTTCGCCGACTTGATCGAGACCCGCGCCTACGCGCGTGCCGACCGCGAGAAGGGCCGCTTTCGCTCGTTCCTTCTCGGCGCGCTGAAACATTTCATCGCTGACGCGCGCGATCGCGCACATGCGTTGAAACGTGGCGGCGGAATGATCCTGGAAACGCTGGGCGAGACGGCTATTGCCGAAGCGGAGACGCAAATCGCGCGAACAGCGAAGTGGCAGGCGAATGACGTTTATGACTGCGAATGGGCGCGGTCTCTTTTGCGGCAAGCGCTGGATCGTCTCGCACAAGAATGCGCGCTGGCTGGCAAATCCGAACTACTTGGCTACTTGATGCCGTATCTTGCGAGGCCGGAAGAATCGGCGATCCCGTACGAGGAAATCTCGCGGCGATCACATCGGCCAGTCACTACCCTGCGTAGCGATGTCGCGCGATTGCGCGCGCGTTATCGGTCGATTCTTCGTGAAGAAGTCCGCGGCACGGTCGTTGATCCCGCGGAAGTGGAAGAGGAGCTGCGGTACCTGTTTCGCGCGTTAGCCGCGGCTTAGAAAAGGCCGATGATTTCACGAAGCCCCATCTTGTTGTTCTCACTCGCTGGAGCGTGCGCTGCCTGCTGGCGATCCTTCGGAGTCCTCAGCGCATTCCATTGTGTCAGACAAAACGACACGCGATGTCCGCTGAGGACAGCGGACCCTGCAGCAACGACTTGTTAGGCCAATGCAACCGGCTGCTCTAGAAACTTCGACGTGTCCAGCCTGCGGCCGGGCGCTCGAACAAACATGGGGTGGCGGACTTGGCTGCGTGGTCTGTTTATTCCGAGTTGGGATCGGCGGCGAAGACGACGTCTCTCAAGATCAAGCCGCCTTGAGTGACGAGCATTTTGGGATTTATGAA
>QHNF01000444.1:1863-2360 GCA_003218345.1 Verrucomicrobiota bacterium
TATCGCGCCACCGACACCACGCTCCAGCGCAAGGTTGCCTTAAAAATCGTCCGGCTCGCCGGCGCCGAGCCGAGCCACGACGCGCGCGAACGTTTCCTGCGCGAGGCGCGCGCCGCTGCGACGCTGCGACACCAGAACATCGCCACGGTGTTTCAGTTCGGAATTCGCGAAGAGACAGGCCAACTCTTTTACGCAATGGAATTGATCCAGGGCGAAACGCTTGAGGAACGCGTTCGCCGCACGGGCCCGCTGGACGTGCGCACGACCATCGCGATTGCCCAGCAAGTGACCGCCGCACTGATCGCAGCAGAAAAATGCGGCGTGATCCACCGCGATCTGAAGCCGGCAAATTTGATGCTCCTGAATCCAGACGAACCCGAAGTGGTAGGGCGCGACGATGCTTGCCCTGAGCGAAGTCGAACGGGGGCGCGCCGGATACGGGCGGTGCAGCGCGACGTCCCTACCGTTAAAATCATCGACTTCGGTCTGGCCAAGGC
>QHNF01000444.1:2441-4420 GCA_003218345.1 Verrucomicrobiota bacterium
CGCGCTCGATGTGCGCTCCGACATCTACTCGTTAGGCGCAACGCTTTGGTTCGCGCTCACCGGCAAGACACCTTTCGCCGGCCGCAGCGTGGAGGAAATTCGCCATGCTCAAAAATCAAACCCGCTTCCACTGGAACAACTCAAAGCAGCGCATGTTCCCTCTCGTCTCAGGTCGCTGCTTGAATCGATGCTCGTACTGGAGCCTGCGTCCCGGCCCGGCACACACGAATTGGCAGCGCGCTTGCAACGTTGCTCCCCACAGGCACGCCACGTGCGACGCACCCGCCTCGCTCTCGCAGCCTCCCTGATTGCATTGGCGGCAGCCGCGGGATGGATCGTTTGGAAAACTGAATTTATCCCTCATCCGATAACAACAAAGGGCATCGCTGTTCTGCCGTTTGAAAACCTCAGCCGCGATCCAGATAACGCCTACCTGGCCGAAGGCATTCAGGAAGAGATCCTGACGCGACTAGCTAAGATCGCAGACTTAAAAATAATTTCTCGCACTTCGACGCAGCAATATCAGAGCAAGCCTCGTAATCTCTCCGAGATTGCAAAGCAGCTTGGCGTGTCGAACGTTCTTGAAGGCAGCGTGCAAAAAGCGGCCGATCAGGTGCGGGTCAATGTGCAGTTGATTAACGCGCAAACCGATTTCCACCTCTGGGCTGAGACCTATGATCGGAAATTGACTGACATCTTTGGGGTTGAGAGCGAGATCGCCAGACGAATAACAGAGTCATTGCAAGCGAAGCTCACCGGTCGCGAGGAACAGGCGTTAGCGGCAAAACCAACAAACAATCCAGAGGCTTACGATGCCTATCTGCGCGGGCTAGCGCTTGACGCACGCACCCGCCCTTCCTACTACAATTCCGATCTCGAATCGGAAGGCATCAGCTCGTGTGAGCGGGCGGTGCAGCTTGACCCGAAATTCGCAATCGCCTGGGCGCAGCTTTCTCGCATGAATGCTCACCTCTACTTTAACGAACGGGACTCTGCTCTAGCCGCTCGGTCGCGTGACCCAGCGAAACGTGCATTGGAGAATGCGCAGAAACTGGCGCCGAACTCTCCTGAAACCCTGCTGGCCTTGGGTTTTTATCAATACTGGGTGCTGGGTGACTACGGGCTCGCCAAAACAACATTCAAAGAGCTCAGCAAACTGTTACCAGGCAGCAGCGAGGTACCACATGCCCTCGGCTTAATCGCCGGGCGTGAGGGTGGAGACTTGGAGGAAAGCATTGCCTACTTTGAACAAGCCCTCGCCCTAGACCCACGTAATGTAGGGTTACTCGATGACGCGGCATTGACTTACGCCATGCTTCGACAATTTCCGGTCGCCAGAAAGCTCTACGATCGTGCGCTGGACGTTATCCCAAATGATCCGGAGCTGATGGCGTTAAAGGCCAGCATGTATCAGGCCGAAGGTAACCTGCAAGAATCCGCTAAATTGTTGATTGATGTAAACGAGCGGACTACTTCCGGGAATGCCTTCCAAATCAAACTCCACCAACTGAGACTTGAACGAAATCACGCCGAGGCCATCCGATTGCTGCAAGCTCGTCGTGCCCAACTTCCGGCTGACTTTGAAATGCTGAAAAGCGCCTACCTGCTCTATCTAGCTTACTTCCAACGCCTTGTCGGCGACACAGCCGGGGCAAAGGTTACGGCTGAACAAGCGCGCAACACGCTGGAGCCGCTCTGTTTAGAGCCACCACCTTTGTTTGAGGTACAATTGGCTCTGGCTGATGCCGTGCTCGGGGAGAGAGACTCGGCAAGAGAGGTGGAACGTGCGACCCTTGATCCGATTACTAAAGCTAAGTTCGGGCCCGGCGAGGACGTGTACCTGGCGGTAATTCAGACGGTCTTCGGCGAGAATAGCGACGCAATCTCGACTCTCACGCGACTGTTAAAAACGCCATCTACTTATATTTACAGTCCAGCACCTGTTACACCGGCCCTTCTCAGGCTCGATCCGATCTGGG
>QHNF01000442.1:0-1944 GCA_003218345.1 Verrucomicrobiota bacterium
CTCCGGTGGCGTTGGAGCAGCAATCTGTCCATCCGTCGGGAAAGGACTGGCCACTGAAGGTGCAGGAATTGGCGTCGGTGCAGGAGCAGACTGAGCAGCTGAGATGCTACTCGATGATGCAGCACCACCGGTCGGCGTTGGACTAGGGCTAGGTCCTGCGGTCGATGATATCGTGTTTGGTCGAATGTAGATTTCATCCAACCCTGTCGGGCTTTGCCAAAACTGCGGATCCACCTCCATCACGACATAATATTGGTTGAGCGACGTAAACATGGTCGAGACCTGCCGCTGTCCAAACGCGTCGTAGAGAGTGTCATCGATTAGTTGCGCTGAGATGCCTAATCGCCCCGCGGTCTGGCGGTCGTAAGTCAGCGACGCTTGTAAGCCGGCATTTTGCTGGTCGCTGTTCACATCGGTGAAACCGTGCAGCTTCCGCATCTCTGCGAGTACGATCGGTCCCGATTTCACGAGATCTTGCAGGTTTTCGCTTTGAATCGTGTATTGATACTGCGCGTTGCTCTGGCGACCTCCGATCCGCAAGTCCTGTCCAGCCTGCAGGAATGTCATGGCGCCAGGAATAGCAGCGAGCTTCGGTCGAAGACGATTGATGACTTCGCTCGAGCTGATTTTCCGCTCGTCCAGCGGCTTTAGCGCGGTATAAACAAAACCGCTATTAGTCGCGCCATTCGTGCCGCCGACGAAGGCGATCACCGCGGCGACTGCCGGATCGCTCTTGATTGTGTCATTGACCCGCACTGCCGCGCCTTGCATCGCTTGAAATGACGCGTCCTGCGAGCCTTGCATACCGCCAAACACGGTCCCGTTATCCTGCTCCGGAAAAAATCCTTTCGGCACAATGACGAAAAGAAATCCAGTCGCCGCGATCGTCGCGATCAACACGCCGAGCGTGATCGCCGGATGCCGCAGGACAATTTGCAGGCTCCGTTTGTAACGCTCCGAAATCCACGCGAAGACATTTTCACTTACATCAGCAAACCGACATCTTTTTTTCGATTGCTTGTCTGCCTTAGCCTTGGCGGAGGCGGATTGAAGTAAACGCGCGCACATCATCGGCGTGGTCGTCAATGAAATAACTAACGAAACGAGAATGGCAGTTGAGAGAACTACCGCGAACTCACGGAACAATCGACCGACAATGCCACCCATGAGCAGGATCGGCGTAAACACCGCAACCAACGAAATGCTAATCGAAAGAACAGTGAACCCGACTTCGCGTGCGCCTTTGAGCGCGGCTTGTATCGGCCGCACTCCTTGCTCGAGATGACGCGAGACATTTTCGATCACCACGATCGCGTCATCGACCACAAACCCAGTGGAGATGGTCAGTGCCATCAACGAAAGATTGTCCAGGCTGTAACCGAATAGATACATCACGCCGAACGTGCCGATCAGGGATGTCGGAACAACGACAGCTGGAATCAGCGTTGCGCGCCCATTTCGCAGAAAGAGAAAAACGACGAGTACGACCAGCAGAATGGCGATGACAAGCGTGCGCTCCACCTCGCGCACGGACGCTCGAATAGTTTGAGTCCTGTCGAGGACGATCTGCATGTTGATCGCGGCAGGCACGGACGCCTTGAGCGACGGCAGCGCTGCTTTCACTCGATCGACAGTTTGGATGATATTTGCGCCCGGTTGGCGAAAAATAACCAGTGGAATGGCAGCTTTGCCATTGAGGTAACCGGCGGCGCGAATGTTCTCGACCGAATCGCGCACGCTTGCGATGTCCGACAACCTTACGGGCGCGCCATTTCGATACGCTACGATCAGCGGCTCATAGTCCTTGGCTTTAAACAACTGGTCGTTAGCCAGAATGTCCGCAGTCGTCCGTTCATCGGAGAGTTGTCCTTTGGGGATGTTTGCGTTTTGCTGGCTCAACATCGCGCGCACATCTTCGAGAGTGAGTCCGGTGTTGTTCAGTTG
>QHNF01000442.1:1983-2478 GCA_003218345.1 Verrucomicrobiota bacterium
ACGCCCGGCAACGCGCCCCCGCCGACATTCACCTGACCAACACCTTCAATCTGAAGTAACCGCTGCTGCATGATGGTGGATGCCGCATCGTAAAGCTGCCCCCGGCTGTAGATGTCAGAGATGAGCGCGACGATCATGATCGGCGCGTCAGCCGGATTAACTTTCCGATAAGTCGGGTTCTGCGGCAGGTTTGAGGGAAGATTCGCGCGCGCAGCGTTGATCGCCGCCTGCACATCGCGCGCCGCGCCGTCGATGTTGCGATTCAGATCGAACTGAAGCGTAATGTTCGTCGAACCGAGATAACTCGCAGATGTCATCTCGCTCAGGCCCGCGATGTGCGCGAATTGCCGTTCCAGTGGCGCGGCAACCGCGCTCGCCATGATATCCGGACTCGCGCCCGGCAGCGTGGCTGAGACATTAATCGTCGGAAAATCTACCTGCGGCAAAGGCGCAGTCGGCAGCTGCAAGAATGCAACGAATCCGGCTAGCGCGATC
>QHNF01000005.1 GCA_003218345.1 Verrucomicrobiota bacterium
AGATAATGCGCGCATGGCTGAGCATGTTTACAAGAAAATTGAGGTGGTTGGTTCCTCGTCGAATGGATTCGAGGAGGCCATAAAAAATGCGCTGGCACGCGCCGAGAAGACCGTCCACAACATGCGCTGGTTTGAGGTGACCGAGACCCGCGGATATATCGAGGATGGTAAAGTCGGCCACTGGCAGGTGACAGTGAAGATCGGCTTCACACTCGCAGAGTGATGTAATGTCGTCTGTGCCAGATACCGAACTCTACCGGGCGCTCGTGGCGGCGAGCGCCTCGACAGCACCATTATTCTTCCTGAGCCGCCTGGTACAGTTTGGCTGCGCCGTAGATTAAGATCGCGGGCCTCAGGGCGATGATGAGCAGCCGAAGGAGGCCGCCTACGATTCGGCCTAACGGCAACCGATTCAAAATGTATCCGGCGACGAAGGCACACATAAGGGATTGTGCTGGTTTTTCGCGCACGTAAATCTCTGTCTCGCTGAGTACGGCCTCGACCTGCTCTTTCACCCAATGCACTCCGCGTTCCGGAAACTCAGCGACCACTTCAGCAGATGACTGGTCCATTTCGCTAATGATTCGCATTATGTTGCGTCCTTGCGCGCATCGAGTTTTCAACGCAACGCGAGCCAAATTGAGCTGGCACCCGCGCCCGGTGGAAAATCGGCCAGTGGAGTAGGCCGCCGAAACGTGGCGGCGCGGCGCGCTGTTTTGAGCGCGTAGCGAGCCATTACTTCCAACGCATGCTCGCGCAATGCAGAGCAATTGGTTGAAAGCAGGATATGGCCGTCTCGCTCTGCCAGCTCCAGAGCGTCAATGAGCAACTTCTCGAAATCGTTTTCGACGCGAAACGTTTTTCCTCCGGGCGAACGCGAAAAGGTTGGTGGGTCGATGATGATTACATCAAATTTCTCGCCTTTCCGCGCCAGTCGCGGCAACACCGCCACTACATCGTCCGCGATGAACCGGTGATCTACCGTTGACAAGCTATTCAGCGCAAAATTCTCGCGTCCCCGCGCCAGCGACTTCTTCGAAAGATCGATGTTGAGAGTGGTTGCTCCTACGTATGCTGCGCTGATAGAAAAGGAGCAGGTGTAGGCAAAACAGTTCAGCAGCCGCTTGGGCGCAATGTGGCGCACGTAATGGCGATTTTCTCTTTGATCCAAGAACAAGCCTGGGGAATAGCCCACCCCGAAGTCGATCCCAAACTTTAGATGTCGCTCGGTAACGACCGTCTGTAAGTTTTCAGCCGGGTCCCCAAAGATGAGGCGAGGCGGTTCGCGCTCTTCATTCTTTCGAGGAATGAATCGCGCAAAAACGCGTGCAACCTCGAAATGAATAGCGCTTGTCCACGACTGCAATTCTTTGATGAGCCGTTCGCGGGCCAGCACCCTTTTAAATGAGATGAGGGTTTCGCGCCCAAAGCGTTCCACGCAGCCGTCCTCCATTGTGCAGAGCCGGTGCGCGTCCGTCCCCTCTGCTTGGAAATCGCGAAGTAAAGTTGCATTAATCCAGCCAGAATTCATTTTGCCAGCTGCTCTAACGGCATACTTGCGAATCGGCATCGCGCAACGGATCGGTTGCCGCTCGACTTGAGCTTGGTTACACTCCCGCATCGTAGAGCGTCGTCGCGTGCACCGGCTGCGGCGGGCTGACCTATGCAACAAGTTACCGTTCGCGTTCCGGCGAGCACTTCCAATCTCGGCCCCGGCTTGGATTGTCTAGGAATCGCACTCCGCCTCTATAACGATGTGACCGTGACAAGAGGCGCAAAATCTCGTCCACAGGCTATTGCCAGTGAGGCAGCGGATTTGTTTTTTCGTCATGCACGCTGTGCACCATTCTCATTTTCCGTATCGATCACAGGAAATGTTCCCCAGTCACGCGGCTTAGGGAGCAGTGTGACAGCACGCGTCGGCATTTTCTACGCTTTGAACGCCCTAAGTGGTAACCGCCTTGATCGCTTGTCGATCTTTCAATTATGTGCCGCGGATTCACTGTGGCGCAGAGTAGCGCGAGCGTCTCGCTTGCGCGGGGCAAGCGCGACGCTTGCCCTACCTTTCAGCGCTTCGAAGTTTCGCAGCGGCTATATTTCGTCCTCTTGATTCCTGAATTGGAAATTAAAACATCGCTGGCAAGAAAAATTTTGCCTTCGAGAATTTCGCGTACCGCCGCGGTTGAAAATTGTGCAAACGCATGCGCGATTACCGCAGCGTTTGCGTCCCGGAACTACCAAAAATTACGCGGCGCATTTGGCGATCAACTTCACCAGCCATTTCGCACAAAACTGATTCCATTCCTTCCAAGAGTGATCGCCGCGGCGGAAAAAGCTGGCGCGCTCGGCGCTTTTCTTAGCGGCAGTGGATCGACAATCTGCGCAATCACGTTGCGAGATCGAGATCGAATCGCTGCTGCCATGAAACGCGCCGCAGGATCCACGTCTTCACGCACAATCATTGTCACTGCCGATAACCGTGGCGCTCGATTTGTCCGGTCACCGATCATCGATTCTTAGTCGCAATCGCTAATCGCTATCGCTTCATGGGCCGCCGACTGGAAAATTTAGAACAGTTTGGGATAGACGTCGTGCTAGAACGCCGTCACGGCGTCCGTGCGTTGGTTTTACGGGGAATCCTTTACGCGCTTTCGTTCGCTTACGACCGTCTCGTGCAACTCCGTCTTTATTTCTATCGCAAGAGAATCTTCCGCGAGCGCGCGCTTGGCTGTCTCGTCATCAGCGTCGGCAACCTGACTGTGGGTGGCACCGGCAAAACGCCGATCGTGGAAAAATTTGCTCGAGCCTTGCAAGCAGGTGGGCGTCGGGTTGCAATTCTGAGTCGTGGTTACAAGAGCATGCCCCGCAAACGAGGCTGGCTGGACCGGCTGCGCAGAGGAGACGCCGATCCTCCACGGATTGTGTCCGACGGCAAATCGCTGCTGTTGGATTCGCGCACTGCGGGCGATGAGCCTTACATGCTAGCGCACAATTTGAAGGACGTGATCGTGCTTGTGGATAAAGATCGCGTTAAGAGCGGTCTTTTAGCGATCGACAAATGGAAGGTCGATACGCTTCTGCTGGACGATGGGTTGCAGTATTTGCACCTCAAACACCGGTTGGACATCGTGCTGGTGGATCGGCAAGCGCCCTTTGGCAATGAGTTCCTCCTTCCCCGCGGCACGCTGCGTGAGGCGCCGCGAAATCTGCGCCGGGCCAGTTATATTTTCATCACGAAAAATACTGGCGAATCGAATGACGCGCTGGTGAAACGCATCCGTCGCTACAATCGTACTGCCGAGATCATCGAATGCGCGCACAGGCCGCTTTACCTCCAGAATGTTTTT
Source organism: Verrucomicrobiota bacterium (assembly GCA_003218345.1). Lineage (GTDB taxonomy): Bacteria > Verrucomicrobiota > Verrucomicrobiia > Chthoniobacterales > UBA10450 > Udaeobacter. The sequence continues at coordinate 3,348 of QHNF01000005.1, forward strand.
ACCGGCGAACGTTTGCCACTGGAGCGTTTGCGTGGCGCTTTCATCGGCTCGATTAGCGCCATCGCCGCGCCGGAAAGTTTCGAAGGCGCTTTGGAAAAGCTCGGCGCGCATGTCGATCTGACCAAGCGCTACATCGATCACCATTACTACACCGAGGCGGAACTAACTAGCTTCATCAATCGTTGCATCCGCCGCGATTTGGCCATGATTGTGACTACCGAAAAAGACGCCGTGCGCATGCCGCGTTTGCCGGAAGCAGAAATGAAAGTGCCGATTTATTTCATGCGAGTAGAAATTGAAATCCTTAGCGGCCACGAAAGTTGGGAGCATTGCGTCGCTCGAATTTGCAAACCGCAACCGATGCTCTCGCCCGAGCGCTTCTTCGCCTGACTCCCTGCCCAATTCGACGTTGGCTGCCTGCAACGCCACAGCCTTGCGGAAGCGCACTGGACGTTGAACGTTGGACATTCGCTTTCACCATGCCCAATAAAGCTGAATTAAAGGTCGCAGATCGCAAGATTCAGGTATCGAATCTCGACAAGGTACTTTATCCGAAAGTCGGATTCACCAAGGGGCAGGTGATCGATTATTACATCCGAATTGCGCCAGTCCTCTTGCCGCACCTGAAGGATCGGCCACTCACGATGAAGCGCTATCCCGATGGCGTCGAAGGCGAATTTTTCTACGAAAAGAACTGTCCGACGCACCGGCCGAAATGGGTACAAACGGCAAAGGTATGGAGCGAAGGCAATCAGCGGATCATGGACTACTGCCTCGTCAACGATCTGCCCACGCTCGTGTGGGCCGCGAACCTCGCTGATCTCGAACTCCACACCTCGCTTTCGCGTAAAAACAAGATAGAACGCCCGACCATGATGGTGTTCGATCTCGATCCGGGCGCCCCGGCCGACATTATTCAATGCTGCCAGGTCGGCCTTTGGCTCCGTGACCTCTTTGGCGAGATGAAAATGAAATCGTTCGCCAAAACCAGCGGCTCAAAAGGTCTGCAAGTTTATGTGCCGCTGAATACAGCGGTCACTTACGACCAGACGAAAGATTTGTCGCGCGCATTAGCCCAATACCTCGAACGGGAGCATATCCATCTTGTCACCTCGAATATGTCCAAAGCCATGCGCAAGGGGAAAGTGTTCGTCGATTGGAGCCAGAATGACGAACACAAAACCACGATTTGCGTCTATTCGCTCCGCGCCAAGGTCGAACCGACTGTTTCCACGCCGGTCACTTGGGATGAAGTTGAGAACTGTCTGAAAAAGAAAAAGGCAGACCTCCTGAAATTTCGCACCGATCAGGTCCTCGCCCGCGTGGACAAGCTGGGTGACCTCTTTGGCCCGGTCGAAAAACTAAAACAGAAACTGCCGAAGAAGTGGAAAGTGTGATGTACTTATCAGACAAAGATTATAGAGCATGAACAATCACGTATGGTTTGATGCGATCGGTTGGGCGGGAGCTGCCGCTCTTCTTGTCGCTTATGCGATGGTTTCGTCCAGGAAATTGGAAGGAAACTCAAACGCTTATCAGTGTCTTAATATCATCGGCAGCCTTCTCCTGGCCGTAAACACAGTCTTTTACAGAGCATATCCTTCGTCTTTCGTGAACATGATTTGGATAGGAATAGCTGTTTTCTCGATCGCAGCGAGAAAGCGAGCTCCTTCTCGTTAGATTGCTGCGAAGGTGATCAGCCATTATTCCGTATGCGAAAAGTAAATTTGAAGGATATCCCCGAGCAGGAGCGAAAATCGCCGAAAGGAAAGTTTGAGCGAGCATCTAAGAATATTTCGATTGCCCTCGGCCGCGAACCGGAGTCGCTCGATTTGGCGAAACGGCATCCGTTTGATCTCACGCTGGTAAGAATTCCGAAGGGTAAAACGCTTTGTCCATATCATGCGCACTCGGCTGAAACGGAGCTTTACCTGGTTGTCTCGGGGCACGGCAGCGTTCGCGATAAATATGGGATAACTGAAGTTGGGCCGGGCGACGCGTTTTTCTTTCAACCGGGCGAAGCGCATCAGCTTTCCAACGCCGGTGATGAAGAGTTCGCTTATTACGTGATTGCCGATAATCCGCGCAGCGGCGGCGCAACCGGCGATTCCTGTTACTATCCCGATAGCGGCAAATGGGCGGTTGTGAAAGACGGACTCGAGGAAGTAATACTGAAAGGGAACGAGACTGACTATTTTGATGGCGAAGAATAAGTGATTGTCATGCCGAGCGAAAGTCTTGCCCTGACCGAAGTCGAATGGGACGAGACATCTCTTGTCATTTCGAAGAGCGCAGCAAAAGATTCCTCCACTTCGGTCGGAATGACAAAGGGCTGAAATGCATAAGGTAAATCTAAATGAGATCAAAGAAGAGCCGTGGCAATCGCCGGGCGGGAAGTATGCCGTGTCCTTCAAGGGAATTTCGGAAGCGCTTGGGCGCGATCCCAATTCGCTCGATTTATCTAAGCGTCACCCATTCGATCTTGAATGGAATGGTGTCCCTCCCGGAAAGCGCAATTTCCCTTATCACGCGCACTCGGCACAATGGGAGCTTTATCTCGTCGTGAGCGGCAAAGGCACGGTGCGTCACAAGAATGGCACAACGGAAGTCAATTCCGGCGACGCATTCATTTTTGGACCTGACGAGCCGCATCAACTGATCAATTCTGGTCAGGAAGATCTCGTTTTTTACGTGATCGCGGATAATCCAATTGGCGAATCCGCTTACTACCCGGACAGCGGGAAGTGGAAAGTCAACAAATCGTCAGCGGCGGATCGCGTCGTTGTGAAGGGGGAAGAAACCGATTATTTCGACGGCGAAGAATGAGCGATTGTCATGTCGAGGGAGTCAAGACTTCTCTCGCCGCCTGGAAGAGTCGGCAAGAGATTCCTCCACTTCGGGTCGGAATGACAAAGGGCCGATGTGAGAAGTAAATCTGAACGAAATCAAAGACCAGACGAGCCACACGCCTGCCGCTAGCAATTATGTTGCGACCAGCGCGTGCTCTGCCTTTAAGTTCAAATCATGGATCCCAAACAATCACCGCAAGATTTTCCGTACAGGACTTACCTCAATATTCTGCACGGGCCGCTTGAACTGATCGATGTCCAGAAACTGGCCGATGCTTGCACGGATAAGTGGTACAACCAGACGCTTTGCAAGGTAAACGATTCTGTCGTTAGGCTCGCGGTGATTCAGGGGGAATATCACTGGCACGAACACAAAGACATCGATGAATTCTTTTTCGTTCTCGAGGGACATTTCCTGATCGATCTCGAAGATCGCGTTGTCGATCTTGCGCCGAAGCAGGGCTTTGTCGTGCCTAAAGGTGTGCGCCATCGTACACGCGCGCTTGAGCGAACAATGATTTTAATGGTGGAGCGCGCGGACATTGTTCCGACTGGCGATTGAGCGCTCCGAGGGCAGGTGAAAATCGTTTCCGGCGGCCAAACGGGCGTGGATCGCGCGGCGCTCGATGTGGCCCTCAAGCACGGAATCGAATGCGGTGGCTGGTGTCCAGCCGGGCGTCTTGATGAGTTCGGCAGGATCCCCGATCAATATCCGGTTCAGGAGCTAGACGTTGGCGGCTTCACGGAGCGGACCTTGCGCAACGTAAAAGATTCCGATGGCACTGTAATCATTTACTCGGACAAGCGTACCGGCGGCACTGAGCAAACAGTTCGCTTCTGCCGTGAGCTACAACGGCCGCACGAACTCATCGACCCGTCAATGCTTTCCGCGCAAGACGCTGCGGAGTTGATTTCCGATTTCGTCCGCAGGCACAAAATCCGCATCCTCAATATCGCCGGGCCGCGCCAAAGCGAATGGGCGCAGGGCTACGATTACGCGTTTTGCGCGCTCGAGGCTTTTCTCACGCACAGCGCCGGCTAATGCCGCGACGGCCTCTTGTTCGCGCGGGTGCGGCGCGTCGCACGATCGCGCGCCCGATCTGCTCCAGTCTTGCTGCTGGAACGCGCTCCGGCCCGGCGCACCGTGGGCGCCTGTCCTGCACGAACATTTCCGCTGCCGACAGGGCTCTCGCGTTTTGTATGGTTCGCCGTAATTCCCGGCGACTCGCGTACTGAGTGCGCGATGCGGTCATCAGTCTCTCTGGGAGTTATCAATCTTGCCATCACCAGTATATCGCCGCGCGCACGTTCAGCGCGCGTGGTCACTCGTAACGCAATGCTTTGACCGGGTCCAGACGCGCGGCGAAGTAAGCCGGGATCAATGCAGCAAACGAGCAGATGAAAAATGCGCTGATACAAATGACCGCAACATCTCTCGGGATGACTTCCGCCGGGATGGACGAAAATTGATAGACTTCACGCGGGAAAATCTCGATGTGCAATGTCGATGCGAGCCAGTGGCTGAATTCATTGCGGTAGCGGATCAAGGTCATTCCGAGTCCGAGTCCGGTGAGAGTTCCGAAAAGGCCGACGACGGTTCCCTGGCCAAGAAAGACCCAGATGATTTGCGCAATGTTCGCCCCGAGCGCTTTCATGATTCCAATCTCGCGGCGCTTTTGCACTGTCACGGTGATGAGCGTGCTCATGATTCCGAATGCCGCGACGACCACGATGAAGAATAAAAGGAAAAACATCACGGTGCGCTCGAGCCGCACCGCCTCGAAATATTGATGGTTCATGTCGATCCAAGTCTGCGCGTATTCGGGCGGCTCCAGAAATTGCTCGATCGCTCGTTTTACGCGTTCAGCGCTGTACGGGTTCTCTGTTCTTATGGTGATGCCGTGCAACGCGTCACCCAGACCGTATAACTCTTGCCCAACATAAATCGGCACGAGAAGAAATTCGGAGTCGTGCAGGTAGTGACCGGTTTCAAAGATACCGGTAACGGTCAGTTCCTTCGGCAGGATCACATCGCGCAACTCGTCCACTGCTTTTTTTTCCTCCTCTCCCTTGGCGTTCTCCAGTTTTTTAATGCTATCGAGAATCTGCCCGAGGTTTCCCGGCGAATAGATCGTGATTTTATCACCGACGTGCACGTCCAGTTTTCGCGCGAGCTCAATCCCGAGCACGGTCGATTCGCCTTCCAGGTCGAGCTTGCCGTATTTAATGAATTTCCGCAGCGGAATCACTTTCTCTTCCTCTGCAGGATCGATACCGCGAATCATGGGCGCGAGCCGCCGGTTTCGAAATTCGACAATTACCGGTCCCTGAATGTAGGGAGCGGTCGCAACCACACCTGGGGCATTATCGATTTTCGTTTTGAGCGTTCGCCAGTCCCGCAAGACGTCTTCCGTGCTCACGAGAATATGGGCATCAAAATCGATCACTTTCTGGCGCAGCTCACGGTCGAATCCGGTCATTACGGAAATCACCAGTATCAGCACGGTTACGCCGAGCATTACCCCGAGAACTGAAATCAGTGTGATGATCGAGAGAAACGTGCGCTTGGGTTTCAAATACCGCAGCGCCAGAAAAAGACTAAACGGCAGTTTCAATTGGCGATAGCGTGGGGGCAAACTCGCTTCAGTTCAACCGTGCGCACATGCGCAGGCGCGAGTTTGCGGGGTGGCGCACGAGTCTCGCGTGCTGCTTTTGGCGTCGCGCAGAAACGAACTTTGCTTTGGATTCCGTATCGGTTGGAGCCGAAAACACACGAAGACTTTGCGATCGCACGGGGCGCTCGCCAGACGCCAGACGCGTGCGCTACCCTATTTCAGCGCGTTGGCTTGTAGTTCTTCCAAGGTAACGAATTCGAGCGCGGAAGCGTGGGTTGCTTCAAGATCGACAGGGGCCGCGCGATTGTGATCAAGCGCGCTTTTCCAACGCGTGACACAGACGCACCATTTGTCGCCCGGCTTCAGCCCGAGAAATCCCCATTCCGGGTGGGGCGTGACCAGATCGTTTCCGTCGAGCACGGAAAAATCTAGAAATTCACGCGTGGCCTTGACGCAAACGGTATGCAACCCGACATCTTCAGGGCCAGTGCGACAAAAGCCGTCACGATAGAAGCCGGTTATCGGGTTGCGGCAACAACATTTGAGTTCCGTTCCAAGAACGTTGGTGGGCACACCGCAACAGTAGCATTGGAGTCGAGTCGTTAAATCTTGAATCGCTAAAAAGATCGAGCTGCCGCCCAAAATCAGTGAGACGATAGTTAGTGCATTCCCTTAAGCATGAAGCGAACTGCGATCGCTTACTGGCTGATTCCGGCCGAGCCGGAGCGCAGCTTCTTTGAAAGCGTTGTTGT
>QHNF01000443.1 GCA_003218345.1 Verrucomicrobiota bacterium
AAGCGGGATAACAGTTAGGATGGGCATCACGCAATCAGGCGCTTCCGGCAGCACGATAATTTCATTGGCAATGTTTTTGAGTTGCTTCGCGCCGTTTCCGCTGGTCAGCGCAATAACGGGCCCCTTACGAGCTTTCACTTGCTCGATGTTGTTCAGATTTTTCGAAAAGACCGAATCATCGGGCGCGATGAACACTGACGGCAGGTCGGAGCGGATCAGCGCGATGATGCCGTGCTTGAGCTCGGCGCTTGGATGCCCTTCGGCAAACAGGTAGGTGATCTCCTTCATTTTGAGGGCCCCCTCGAGCGCTATGGGGAAGTTGAATTGCCGGCCGAAGAAAAGCACGCCGTTCGCATCGGCGTATTTCCTGGCAATTGCCTTAATCTGGTCACTCAGCTTCAATACTGCTTCGACTTGCCCAGGCAACGCTTCCAGCGCTTCAATGACGCGGCTTCCTTCAGCAGTGGAAAGATTTCGCATCCGGCCGAACAGCAGCCCAATCAGCGTAAGAATGACAAGTTGCGAGGTAAATGATTTAGTTGCAGCGACGCCGATTTCGGGGCCGGCGTGCATATAAACTCCTCCATCGCTCTCGCGCGCGATTGTGCTCGCGACGTTGTTACAAATTCCCAGCGTGCGAAAGCCTTTGCGCCGGCTTTCGCGCAATGCACCGAGCGTATCCGCGGTTTCGCCGCTTTGGCTGATCGCGAAGACCAGCATTTCGGAAGTCATCGGCGTATTGCGATGGCGGAACTCGCTGGCGTATTCGACTTCGGTGGGAATATTCGCAAGTCGCTCGATCAAATATTCGCCGACCCTGGCGGCATGCAATGCGGTGCCGCAACCAGTGAGAACGATGCGCCCGACATCGCGCAATTGAGCGGGCGCCATGTCCAAGCCGCCCAGCTTTGCGGTGCATTCCTCCAGGTTGCGACGGCCACGCATCGCGTCGCGCACCGTGTTTGGTTGCTCAAAGATTTCTTTGAGCATGTAATGAGGATAATCACCTTTCTTGATGTCTTCGGCTGTAAATTCGACTTTGCTGACTGGATGCTCGGTGCTATCTCCGGCGAGCGACGTGATCTCGAATTTGTCGCGCCCCGCCGCCACCACATCGAAGTCGTTTAAGTAAACAGCGTCGCGGGTGTAGGCGACAATCGCGCTCACATCGCTCGCCAGAAAGTTTTCACCGTTGCCAACTCCGAGCACCAGGGGGCTTCCGCGTCGCGCGCCGATCATAAATTCCGGCACGTCCGCATGGACCAGAGCGATACCGTATGTGCCGATCACCTGTCGAAGCGCCGTGCGAACTGCAGCAAGCAGCCGCACTTTTTTTTCCGGAAGATCCACCGTGCTGGCGCACGATTCGTCATAGAGTTTCCCAACCAGATGCGCGAGCACCTCGGTGTCGGTTTCAGAGCGAAAGTTCGTATCGCCATTGCGGATGAGCTCGTCTTTAAGCGCTTGATAATTTTCGATCACCCCGTTATGGACCAGCGCCAGCTTGCCGCTGGCGTCAAAGTGCGGGTGCGCATTTTCATCGGTCACCTTGCCGTGCGTGGCCCAGCGTGTGTGACTGACGCCCAGCGGACCTGAAAGCGGTTGCTTCGTCATTAGTTTTGCGAGTGCCGCAATGCGTCCGGCACATTTACGCGTCTCCAACCGCCCTACGTTCACAACAGCGATTCCGGCCGAGTCGTAGCCCCGATATTCAAGGCGGCGCAACCCGTCGAGTAAAATGGGCGCTGCCTGAGCGCGACCAACGTAGCCAACAATTCCACACATTTTCGCAGGAGTGTAACGGCGGCGATGCTGAGCGCAACACTCGCGCTTTGCTGATGCTTAATTGTAATAGCTTGCCTTTGGGAGTGCGCGGACATGTCCGCGCTTTCTAAGCGGCGACATTTCGCCGCACTCCAAAAAACCCGACCCATTTGTCGAGTCAGGGTCGCTGCGCTTGGACTACGTACAATGGAATCCGGCTTTTGATGTCGCCGTCTACCTTCAGCTCAAAGTAGTAATCTCCGGGCCGCTCAAGATGAAAACCGAGATGCTGCCAGATATGGATATGTGTCTGAGACCGCTGACTAGGAATGCGAATCTCAAAATCCTGCCGGATGGGTTTGAGGACTGGCCGCATGTCCGGATCGCAGAAGTGCATCTCAAGCCAGTGACGGCCCTCCTCGCCAACATCAAATCGCAGCTTACAAGCGACTGCACACAAGGAATGATTACACGGGAAGAAATCAGCGCCGATGGTGTCAAATGATCCCAGAATATTCAGTTTTCCGCCGGCCACTGTAGCCGCATCGCAAAGCGTAAATATTTCAGTCTGCATAAATAGATACTGCCTCTTGAGGAAAACAAGATCAGCCGCGCCTGGTGACAATGCGAATGAAAAACAGCAGAAACCTGATCGTCCTCGCGCGAGTCGGTACCGACACTCCGAAACCTTTGGCGTTTCAACGCGACGCAAAAAAGTTGCCGCAAAGCGCAGCCGCGCGGTTATTAATTGGTTGCAATGCAAAACCGGCCGCAGCGCGATTCCCTTGTGGAAAATGCAACCCTGAAGGCGTCCGGGGCACTGC
>QHNF01000017.1:0-7688 GCA_003218345.1 Verrucomicrobiota bacterium
ACGGGAGAGGGGGATCACGATCAAAGCGCATCCGGTGGCGATGCGTTACACCAGCAAGCAGGGCGAAACGTTTCGGCTAAACCTGCTCGACACCCCCGGACACGTCGATTTCGCCTATGAAGTTTCGCGGAGCCTTGCCGCATGTGAGGGCGCTCTGTTGGTTGTGGATGCGGCGCAAGGGGTAGAGGCGCAAACAGTGGCGAATGTTCATCTCGCTCACAAGCAGGGGCTCACGATTGTTCCGGTCATTAACAAGATCGATCTGCCGAACGCCGATGTGGCCTCAGTGCATCGCCAGCTGGAAGAAATTCTTGCGATCCCCGCAGAGGAAGCGATCGAAGCGAGCGCGAAGATGGGGATCGGGATAGAGGAAATTCTCGAGGCAATTGTGAAGCGCATTCCAGCGCCGCAAGCACCAGCGGACCAGACGCTGCGCGCGCTTGTTTTTGATTCTGTCTTTGACGTTTATCGTGGCGTGGTCGGCTATGTGCGTGTTGTTTCCGGGACGATGGAAGCGAACCATCCAATCACATTGATGAGCAACAATGCGCGCTATGAGATCAAGGAGGTCGGCGTGTTTACCCCGAAAATGCTCCTGCAGCAAAAGTTAAATCCCGGTGACGTCGGTTATTTCATCGCAAACATCAAAACGACCGCCGATATCAAGATCGGCGACACCATCACCGACCAGCGGCACCCTGCGCGTGAGCCGCTTCCCGGTTTTCAGGAAATTCATCCGATGGTGTTCAGCGGCATCTATCCGATCAATACCGGCGATTTCGAACATCTGAAGACCGCAATCGGGAAGCTGCGCCTGAATGATGCCGCCTTTGTCTATCAGCCGGAAAGTTCCGTCGCGCTCGGGTTTGGATTTCGTTGCGGATTTCTCGGTTTGCTCCACATGGAGATCATCCAGGAACGGCTCCGGCGGGAGTACAACATGGACATCATCGCGACGAGCCCAAGCGTGGTTTACGAAGTGCTGACTACGCGCGGAGAAAAACTATTGATCGATAACCCTGCTCACTTGCCCGACCCGACCGTGATCCAGGAGATTCGAGAACCGATTGTAAAGGCCTACGTGCTTTGCCCGAATGAAAACATCGGTGACATCCTGCAATTAATTCAGGAGAAACGCGGTCAAATGGAACGCACCGAGTCACTCGATACGCGCCGGGTGATGTTACATTGTGAATTGCCACTCAACGAAATCCTCGTCGATTTTAACGACAAAATTAAAAGCATCACGCGCGGTTACGGTTCGATGGATTACGAGCATGCCGGCTATCGCGCGGCGAAATTGGTAAAACTGGACGTGCTCGTCAATGGTGAGCCGGTCGATGCGTTTTCCACAATCGTGCACAAAGATCGCGCGGAGGCGCGGGGACGCCAGTTGGCGGCGAAACTGAAGGAAGTAATCCCGCGGCAGCTTTACCAGGTGGCAATTCAGGCGGCTATTGGTGGAAAAATTATTGCGCGCGAGAGTGTTTCGGCATTGCGAAAAAATGTAACCGCGAAATGCTACGGCGGCGATATCACGCGCAAGCGGAAATTGCTTGAGAAACAAAAGGAAGGAAAAAAACGAATGAAAAGCATAGGGAAGATCAACATTCCTCAGGAGGCGTTCATTGAGGTGCTCAAAGCGCAATGATTTTTGTCATGTCAAGCGAAGTCGAGACATCTCTGAATGTTTTCGTTCTAGAAATAATTAGAGATTCCTCGACTTCGCTCGGAATGACAGAAGGATAATTGATCTAGGTCATGTTCACGCCACGTCACGTTAAACACAGCAGACTGCTTCTGCGGCACGCCCGCAAATATCTTCGCTACAAGGACGATCGGCTCAGTGGCCCGGATCGCGAACAAATCGTTGCTGGAATGAAGAGCCTCCGCGATGCGTTACATCAGAAACAGCGCGAGGGAATCCACAGCACGGCCGAGGCGCTTGATAAGACACTGCACAGGCTGACGCCGGTGACCTGGGAGTCGCATTGGCGAGAAAATTGCGAGGTGATCTTGGTGGCCATCGTCGTGGCGGTGGGCATCCGCTCCTATTTCCTGCAGCCGTTTAAAATTCCCACCGGCTCGATGCAGCCGACGTTAAACGGGATCATCGGTCACCTCAACACGGCACCGGCGCCAAATATTCTGCGACAGGTTAGTGAGTTCATTATTCTTGGCCGCAATTACATCAATGTGGTCGCCCGTGAAGATGATCAGGTTTTTGAAATCCAGCCAAAAAAAATCCTTTTCTTCTTCACTTTTTCACAACTGATCTGCCAAAAGCAAAAATTTCTAGTCTATGCCTCGCCCGAGACACTCAGTCATGATTTCAATGTTTTCCCCGGTCGCACGTATCGCCGCGGAGAAATTATTGCCAGAGGCTCAATCGACACAGGCGACCAGGTCTTTGTCGATAAGTTTAGCTACAACTTCGTTAAGCCGCATCGCGGCGATGTTTTCGTTTTCAGGACAAATCATATTCCAGGGATTCGGGAGGATCCGGAAGCAGGCTCGCCATTTTACATTAAGCGGCTGGCCGGTCTGCCCGGGGACCATTTGCGCATCGACCCGCCACTTCTCTATGTGGATGGAAAGAAAGCGGAAGGCTATGGCTTTGCCCGGGTAATGGCGGCGAAGCCCCCTTATCGCGGTTATGCCCTGGGCCACGAATACCTGGCGCAACCAGATCGTTCATTCACTGTGCCGCGAGATGGCTATTTTGCCTTGGGTGATAACAGTTACAACAGTTATGACAGCCGTTATTGGGGAGCAGTGCCGGATGCAAACCTCGTCGGGCGTGGTTTGTTTGTTTATTGGCCGTTTAATCGGCATTGGGGCTTGATTCGTTAGGCTCAATTTCTGCCGCATGCTGTCGAGTCTCCCGCGTGTCTATCCCGTGCTGGGGCTTTGCGGGGGATATGCGCTGGTGATGTTTTTTAATCCGGTGCGGCATGCGCTCGGTGATGGTTTTCGCTGCATTGGACGCTATAAACGCATCTGGATCAGTTTTGCCCTGCTCGGGTTCGGTTATTTCGTTTTCCAGTTTGTCACCTTCACGCCGATCCGAAACTGGGCCGATCTCGATCTAAACCAGATCACTTCATTGCCGCGCTGGTATTGGCCGCGATTGGTAGAGGTGTGGAGGGAAACGCCATTACCAGCATTGGAAGGCGTCGCAGGAATTTTCGATAACGCGACCACCACTTATCCACTCTCGGTGTTGGCCGCGGTGTTCATGCTCGTCAACTGGCGCGGACTGCACGGCGCGTTACTCCGGGCATTGTGGAAGCGCTACCGTTTCTGGGGTTATTTCACTTACTTGATTCTGCTGCTAAGCGCTTTGGCGTCGCTCTTGAAGCCGATTGTATTCTGGCGATTACCGGAGTGGAGCGGGCTAGTCCCGGCTGCCGGCCTCCTGCGGATCTCGGCGACACTGGATGCGACGGCATTCATTTTCGAGTACCTCCTGGGAGTTTATATCCAGGTGTATCTCATCACCGTGTGCTTAGCCTGGATAAAGGGCGTTAGCTTTGAAGAAGGAGAATTGTTCCGATTCGCCATGCGGCGCTTCAGTTATGTGTTGGAATGGGCTGGTATTGTCGTTGCGGTGAGCATGCTGATCGTCAGGTTGCCCCTTCTTCTTGCCTACTTCACGAAGGTTCCCGGCGTACTCGATTACCTGCCGATTGCGCGGGTGCTTATGAGCGGTTTGATCATCGCCTTTTGCTCTGTCCAAATCTCGCTGGCGCTCCACAATGAAACGTTAATCGAAGCGATGCGAGACCACAGCCAGTTCGTCCGGCAAAATGCAGGCCCGCTTGGGTGGTTCTTGGTTATTTGCGCGATCCATTTTTTCGGCATTATGACCTGCGACGCCATCGTGCGCAGCGCAATTGCCGATCGATTAGGCGCACTCTTCCTCTGGAAATTCAGTTTTGCTTGTCTCCGTGGAATCGTCACCGGCTGGCTGTTAGCCTCGTGGGTCTGTTTATTTCGCCAATGTGAAACCCGCCGCATTAACCAGGAGAAATGGATTCGGTATTAAAAAGCCGGCTCGCAAAACGGCGAATGTGAATGCGACGACTATTACGCGCCAGAGCAAATCGAATCTAGCGCTGGCATTCATTTCGTTAGGCCGCGAGCGCAAACACGACATCACCGTTTTGTACGCGTTCTGCCGCGTGATCGACGACATTGCAGATTCCTCGGAACTAAGCGTGGCGGAGAAACGAGCGCGTCTGGCGAAATGGCGCCAGCTACTTCGCACCGCCGATCCGGACGAGCCGCTTCTTGCGCGGGACCTGAGAAGCTTGATCGAAAAATACTCGCTGCCGCCCGGCATGTTTGAGGAAATCATTGCCGGAGTAGAGATGGACTTGAGTATTACGCGATATCCCAACTTCGAAGAGCTACGCGTTTATTGCTATCGAGTCGCCAGTGCCGTTGGCCTGGTGAGCATTGAGATTTTTGGATATCGCAATCCGCGCTGTAAACAGTATGCGATCGAGCTGGGGCTGGCTTTGCAAATGACCAATATCATCCGAGATGTGGGAAAAGATTTGGAGGATGATCGCATCTATCTTCCGCAGGAAGATCTGGCGCGGTTTAATTACTCCGAAACTGAGCTGCGAGAACGACAATATAACGATCGCTTCATTGGCCTAATGAAGTTCGAAGCAGCACGGGCTTGGGAGTTTTTCTCTCGTGCGACGGCAGCACTTCCATCCGAAGACAGCAAAGTAATGGCGCCTGCCGAAATTATGGGCTCGATTTATCGCGGCCTGCTTCACCGAATGGAGCTAGACAAATTTCGCGTTTTCGAAAAAGAATACCGTCTCAGCAAAATGGAGAAAGCAGGTCGGATCGCGGCGCAGCTACTCAAATCTTGGTTGAATTTGCCACCCCGAGCATCCGTCTGACCTCAGAGTTGCGAAACCTTAGCAAACACGAAATATGAAAACGAATTCTCTGAAAATTATTGCAGCAGTTGTGGCTGGGCTTTTTGTGCTCGGCACGACTGTTCACGCGCAAGGCCCGCTTGGTGCAGGGGCGGCGCACAACGTGATCGTCGGGAAGTCGATCACCAAAGTAGAGGCTGAAAAAAAATACCCGCCTTCCAAGGGAGGAGGATACCCAACGGGGGAACGAGATCCCCATGATCCCTCGGGTGTTGTCGCTAGCCCATACCCGCCGCATCAAAAGTTTGACTGCTCGAAAATTTCACATGGCGGGCTCGTGCTGGATGCGACAGCCAATAAAGTATTTGTCAGACCTTAATACATTGCAGCATCGAGCATTTTGAAACTTAGTCGCGCAACCCTCTGCGGGGCTGCGCGGTTTAATTGCGGAAACGAAGGTGCATCATGAGAGGGAATATTTCCGCAGTTGCTTTAGTCATCACGTTATTTTCTTTAGTTCTTAGTTCGTGCGAAACCCCGGTTGGCCAGGGCGCAGGGTGGGGTGCTGCAACCGGCGCAATCATCGGTGGTGCTGCCACTGGTCATGTTCGGGGCGCGGCAATTGGCGCCGCCGCAGGCGCCGCAGCTGGCGCATTATTCGGCGCTGCAATCGAGGAAGATCAAGCCGCGCGGTACGGCCCGCCCCCGCCTGGCGGTTTTCCATATGCGCGCTGGGCCGGAACGCCGGGCTTTTACTACAGTCCATACACCGGACGCGTTTATGATCTTCGGGGAGTTCCGCCTGGCGGATTGACTCGGGATGTTGATACCGGCCGACTTTTCCGAAAACCGTAATCAACTTCGGCCTAATTCAAGATCTCGCATTAAAACAAATCAGCGCGTTTGGGCTTGGAGCCCATCTACGAGCGCACGCGCTTGTTCAGTCATTTTCAGCAGCTCAGGCCAGGGGCGGTGATAGTTTTCACCGGGCAATTTGCGCGTCGCATCGAATCCCATGTGGGAACCAATGTTCTGTTCGCTCGGCGCATGATCGAGCGAGTCGCTTGGATTTTTGATGATGGTTGTGTCGCGCGCCGGATCGGTATTCGCGCACAACCGGAACAGTACTTCGCTCGTGTTATGCACGTCGCAATCTTCGTCTACAGCTATGATGTATTTGCTAAACATCATCTGGCCCATACCCCAGAGACCGTGCATCACTTTGAAAGCCTGATACGGATACTGTTTCCGGATGCTGACGAAGACCAGATTGTGAAATACGCCTTCCGGCGGCAGTGTCATATCTACAATTTCTGGGAAATTCATTTTGAACACTGGCAGGAAAATCCGCACACAAGCATCGCCGATGTAGTAGTCCTCCATCGGTGGGATACCGACTATTGTTGTCGGATAAACCGCATCATGCCGGTGCGTGATCGCTGTCAGGTGAAAAACCGGATAATCTTCAATCGCGGTGTAAAAGCCAGTGTGATCACCAAATGGCCCCTCGGGGCGCATCTCCCCGGGTTGAACATAGCCTTCCAAGACAAAATCAACGTCCGCCGGCACCTCGAGATCGATTGTTTTGCAGCGAACAAGCTCCACTGATTTTTTCCGCAGAAAACCCGCAAACAACAGTTCATCCAAACCGTCAGGCAGCGGCGCAGTCGCTGCGAAGGTATAAGCGGGATCCCCGCCTAGCGTGACTGCCACCGGCATGCGCTCACCTCGCTCGTAATAGCGCTTGCCATGTCGCGCGCCGACCTTATGAAGCTGCCAGTGCATTCCAGTTGTGCGCTCATCGTAAACTTGCATGCGGTAAATGCCGACATTGCGCGCTTGGGTTTCCGGGTCGCGTGTGTGCACATTTGCCAGCGTGATGAAGCGTCCACCGTCTTTGGGCCAGCACTTGAGGATTGGCAGATCGTCTAACGAAAAGTTATCTCCATTGCCGATGTTATGTACGACTTCCTGGCATGCCGCTTTGTGGACGTGTTTTGGACGCGCGTGCAGCAGGTGAATTCCTTGTTTGAGCAAGCTCCAACCTTCGCGCAGATCGGTAGGCGGTTTTGCTTTGAGAATGAGTTGAATTTCTTGAGCGATATCGCCGACGTCCTCGACTTGTAGCGCGAGCGCCATTCGCCGGCGCGATCCCATCGTGTTAATTACAAGGGGAAACGCTGATTTCTTTCCATCAACAATCGGTTGCTCGAACAGAAGGGCTTTCCCGCCATCACGCGATTTCATCTCGCGGTTTGCCCACTCGGCGATGAGCAGGTCGGTATCGACCGGAACACTGACGCGTTTCAGTTCGCCGGCTTTCTCAAGGGCATCGAGGAAGTTTTGAAATGAGCGGTAAGCCATTGGTCAGCGTACCGCTACTTTGATGCTTCTGATGGCAGAACGCGACAGAATTCTTGGTTAGCGATACGGCGGCACCAGGTACTGGAAGGATACAACCCTGCCATTGGAGAAAGTAACCGTCTTGTAAGGATAGGGGATACTTGGCGGGATGTATGAATAATAGAAAGGATCGTAGAAGGGATCACCAAAGAACACGAAAGCGCGGCCACCATGATGGCGCCTCCCCACAAATCCTACGCTGCCGAATCCGTAACCAAAGCCGGGGCCGTAAGGACCGTAGTAAGGATACGGATAGGTTTGATACTGAACGTAAATCCACGTCTCAGTGGAACGGCCACGCATGTTACCCACAATCTTGCGATCGGGCGAACCCCAAGCCAACCATACCGCATTTACCGGCATACCCGCGCGAATTTGCCCCTG
>QHNF01000017.1:7703-8169 GCA_003218345.1 Verrucomicrobiota bacterium
CCCCTGGCTTACCAAAGCCTGGTCCTTCGAAGAAAGGGTTTGGTAGATTTCAGGATGCTTTGAAATGCGGGTCTCAGTCGTGGAACAACTGGTGAAAACTAATAAGCCCGCTGCTAAGCTAAAAATCGGCGCCCCAAAAAGAAATTGACGCTTCATCCCGGCGATCATACGCGCGCACCCTATGGCCAGTCAATCATTCCAGAAGTAGTGCAAGCGTCCCCCGCTTGCAAATTCCCAAGAGCGCGCAAGCGGGGCACTTACGCTACATTGGAAACCGTTTCCGTTTCTTGATTCAGCATTGTGTTGACCGTAAGGTTGCAATCCGAATGCAGGACCACTACGGCCATCGGATTTCCTATCTGCGGGTCTCGATTACGGACCGTTGCAACGAGCGCTGTACTTACTGCATGCCGCACGAGTTGCAGGAGTGGTTGCCGCGCGAGGAAATTCTGACCTTCGAAGAGAC
>QHNF01000018.1:0-423 GCA_003218345.1 Verrucomicrobiota bacterium
CTTGCCCCCACCGAGACCGTGCCAAAACAAATCCGAGATTGAACCCGCGATCTTCTCTGCGGGCACTAATGCAGCCGACCATTTCTTGGGTGTCGTGAAGAAAGAGAAACCAGCAAAACTCAGTTTGAGCCTGCCAACGTGCGAGAAAGCCCTCGATAACGACGTGCGCTTCGGAGGCATTGGTGTGTGGACGCCAGGTCATATAGCGAGTGACCGCCAGATCCTGCGCATAATCACGAACATCAGAGGCGCGTCATCATATTGCGGCTTGCGTAGAAACAACCGCGGTGTCTGGAGTGAGTCCGGAGCCGTCATCAGAGAAACCAGCGTGGAGCACCATCTAACGAGAACAAGATCAGCCACCGCTGGCGAGAGCGAGCGTGATCTGCAATAGACGTGTTTTCATAAAGTGAAGTGAGGCCG
>QHNF01000018.1:579-9604 GCA_003218345.1 Verrucomicrobiota bacterium
CGTCTGCGTACGAATCGAGTTTGGCGAGTGCCCGCCAGCGGTGGGCGTCTCCAGGGGACTCGATGACCAGTGAATACGCAGTGCTAGCCAACTCATACATACTGAAATATGGCTAAAGACATGTAAGCGGCGGAGCTTGCGCGGCAACTTGGCTTCCAGATCATCCAACGACGTGCTGACCAGGGCATCGATAAATTGCCGCTTCTGCTGGGCCGATAATGCTACGCCGAACCGAGTGCTCCCAGCATGGGCAAGCATCGCGAGCGTGAAGGCGCATAGCAGAATCGATGTGCGAGCGCTCAGCATCTGGCCGCTGTGCAGAGCAAAGTGACGCTGACCACCAGAAGGGCATCAAGTTTCCGAAGGCTACGGATTACGGATTGCCTTTGAAGAATTGACACCGTGGGAAAAATCTAACGCCCTAACGAGATATGGATGGAATTTCTCCGTAATATTTTGCGGAATTATTCCGTCTAATCCATTTGCTCGCCTAAGAAGAATCCGAAAAGAGCGGAATCACGCAAATGAGACTTAATCCAGCAAAACCCATGGCCAATAAAATCTCGGCTGCAATATATGTCAGAAAAAGTGCCGTGACGAAGATTTGATTGACAAAAATGCCGCGCCCTGACCAAAATTGGCCGTGGCGGATTTTAGCGAAGGGGTCTCGAAGAACTGGCGCGCGAAGTTGCTCTCCGTCCTGCGCGCCAGACTAACCCTGGAAAATTGGCGCGCGAAGTTGATGTCCGTCCTGCTCGCGATAACGCTTTGGTACCTGATCAAAAAGAACGTAGAGACGACGTCCTCGCCATCTGATAGGTCCTCCCCGGCGCCAGTGACGCAAACGCGCTGAACGCGCTTAATCCCGCCGGTCGCCGGGTCGTCGTTAGGGCCTGGCGGATCGCTGCGCCCAGCATTCCCTGGCGGGCTAACCAGCCACGGCAACTTTTTCGACCGGGCTCGTACAATCCAGCCACCAATCGACTTCAAGCCGAACACGCGCTTCACGCTGGCATAGCAGACACACTAAATTATCATGAGGCGTCGTGCCATCTTCCTGCTTGTTCGCACTTGGAAACGAATCTCCCCCCCACCACCTTCCACAGACACCGCATTCGCCAACCTCCACGCTCATTCAACCTCATTAAACCTGATTTCGTGGAGATAGTTGCACTTTCAAGCCACTCACCACGCGCTTTGCGCAGGGACCATCCCGTGAACGCTATTTAGAATCGACAACGAGGCAGGCGTTCGGCGAAATTGGAGGAGAGAGAATGGCTCGCCTGGTTCTGATTTGCGACGGAGATGATCTCGTAACGCATAAGTTAGGCAACGTTACCACGATTGGCCGTGCTTCGTTGAACCACGTAGTCATTGACAATCCAGCGGTATCAGCGCAACACGCGATAATCACGAGATTTGGCGAGTCCTATCGACTGAAAGATTTGAATTCAACAAATGGGACACAGGTCAATGGCGATTCTATTACTGACGTTCAGTTGAAGGATGGCGACAAAATTCGATTCGGTTCCGCGGTCGCGGTTTTTGCGGGATATTGCCGCAAAGCTTGATCACCCGCTCAACAAAGGTTTGATTGACAAAATTGCCGCGCTCTGAAACGTCTGCAAACGCTGCAAAAAGCTCCCGCTGTTGCGCCAGAAGCACGTAAAAAGGCGGCATCTTTTCCCCGCACAAAATCACTAGCGTTTTGCATCCAGACTGGAGCCTAGACACCACGCACAGTGGAGTCGGCTCGCGTTACGCTCCCAGGCTGGAGTTTCCGACGACGCTTTTCGTACTCATCTAACGCGCGATCAATTTCACGCCACTCACGCACATCACGCTGACATAGCGCACACACAAAATTCTCATAGAGCACCGTCCCGTCCTCCCGCTTGTTCTCACTCGGAAACAAATCGCCCCGGCGCCAACTTCCACAAACCCCGCATTCCCCGACCTCCATTTCTCATTCAACCTCATTTCGCGGGCAGAGTTTCTGGCGTGGTTTCTCACCGGCGAATGATTCGACAGCTCGATCAACCTCGCGCAAGTCACGCGCCTGCTGCTGGCATCACCACAGTGAAGCGCTGCAATTCCCTTTTTATAAATTACTGCCGCTCCACTTCAGTTTTTGCCGAACCACGCTGAAAAATGAGGTATCGGGCAATGAGGCCAGCGGCAACGTTTTCTTCGCCTTGCGAATGGTGATGATGGATCTTCGTTCGACGTGGATCGGTTTGCGCCCATCCAGTGTTAGGAAGACCGGATAATCGGGATCGCTCGCTTCGATTTCAATTGTCGATCCCTCTGCGACGATTATTGATCGATTCGTGAGTACATGCGGACAGATCGGCGTGATCACAAAAACACCAGACTCGGGATCCAGAATCGGTCCGCCGGCCGAAAGCGAATAAGCAGTGGAACCCGTGGGCGTCGCGACGATCAGACCATCTGCATTGAATTCCGTGAGTGGTTCGCCGTTGACGCGTGTGTGCAGCATTACCAGGCGCGAAAGTTCGCCGCGGCTCAACACGGCGTCGTTTAGCGCAATCATTTTCGCGGTTTGTTTCTCGCCGAGCCTGACCCGAGCTTCGAGTAGCGCCCTCTGACTAAAATTAATCCGATCTTTCGCGATGCATTCTACGGCTTCGCGATAGGTCGAAGAACTTGCGCAGGTCAGGAAACCGAGTGAGCCGACGTTGATGCCGAAGATTGGCTTGATTACGTCGCCGAGTTGCCCAATCACGCGCAGAATCGTTCCGTCGCCTCCGGCTACAACCAGCAGGTCCGCCGCGGCGCCCAATTCCGCCATCGAATGCCCTGATTTCTTTCCAGCAATCTGAGCTGTTTCCTTTTCGAGCAAGATCGAGATCGAAAAGCGACCGAATTCCTGAGCGATTGCGTTAACGAGATCAGCAACGCCTGGTTTCCCCGTGTGCGCGATTAAACCGATCGTTTTCGCATGCATGCAAAAAATTCCTGGTTGCCGTCCGCGCCTTTAATAGCGGATGGAACAATGCCAGTCACGATATGGCCCAGATTTGTCACAAACGCGACGATTTTGTCTTGCGTATTTCGATGCAAGTCTGGATCGCGAACGATTCCGCCTCTGCCGACGTCCGCGCGCTGCAGTTCAAACTGCGGTTTGATCAGTGCGAGAATCACGCCGGTTGGGGTTATCAAGTCGAACGCATTCGGCAAGACTAAGGTCAATGAAATAAAGGAAACATCAATCACACAAACATCGACGAGCTCCGGAATGTGTTCGTGTGAAAGCGATCTCGCGTTAACTTTTTCGAGAACGATTACGCGTGGATCGTGGCGGAGTTTCCAATCTAATTGGCCATGACCGACGTCAACCGCATAAACTCTTTCGGCGCCGCGCTGCAACATGCAATCGGTAAAACCACCAGTGGAAGCGCCGATGTCCAGCGCGGTCTTCCCGCGCACATCGATTTTGAAATAATCCAGAGCGTTTTCCAGCTTCAATGCGCCTCGCCCGACATACTTCCGCATCGGCTTTACCGCGATCGCCGCTTCTGAATCGAGAAGCTCAGATGGCTTCGCCGCAACCCGAGTACCGACTTTTACGTAGCCAGCCATCACCGCTCGTCGTGCTTGCTCGCGACTTGGGAACAACCCCTTTTCAACGAGAAGCTGATCAAGCCGTAACTTCTTCGGCATCTTCCCTGGTACCCGAACTGTGGCGACGCCAGACTTCAGCGATCGACGCGTGAATGGCTTCCACAGCTTTGGTTAACTCGGCGATTGTGATGCACAGTGGAGGCATCAGAACGATAACATTTCCGATCGGTCTGGTTAGAAGGCCATGGCGTCGCGCTTCAATGCAGACGGTTGCGGCAAGGCTAGGTCGCGTGATCTCCGGCGATTCTTCGATCTCTATGCCGGCAATAAATCCGCACTGGCGCACTTCCCTGACGGCGGGAACTTTCTCCAGACCGGCAAGTGCCGAGCTCAGGTGCTGGATTTTCGGCTGCAAAGCTTCCAAGACACCCTCGTTCTCAAAAACTTCCAGGCTTGCTTTGGCTGCGGCGCAACCAAGCGCATTTGCCGTATAGCTATGCCCATAGGCGAGCGCTTTGCCTTCAGCCACTGAGCCGTCGAAAACGGAAAAAAGTTCTTCTGATGTTAAAGTAATAGCGATCGGAAGATACCCTCCACTCAAGCCTTTAGCCATAACCATTATGTCTGGATTTACTCCTTCATGCTCAACCGCAAACATCCGACCCGTCCTGCCAAAACCGGTCATAACTTCATCAACGATCATCAGCGTATCGGTTCGACTGCACCATTCGCGAACGGCTGGTAACGTGCCGGGAGGCCAAAGGCGCATCCCTGCGGCTCCCTGAATAAGCGGCTCGATCACAACGGCGGCTATGTTCCCTATCTCAGCCGGTGCAAGAGCTTCCAGCGCCTTCATATTTGGAATTTGAATGGCCGGAAAGTTCCAGTGCGGCGATGCAAATTGGAACATGGCGGCGGCGCCCAAGCTTGCCGCGCCTGCGGTATCGCCATGATAACCATTCCGAAAAGCGATAAACCGATGTTTTCTCGATTGCCGTAGCCGCCAATACTGATCGGCAATTCTCAACGCGACCTCGATTCCGGTCGAACCATCGTCAGAGAAAAAAACTCTGCTTAAAGAACTGTCTGGGAAAAGCGATACGATCGCCTGCGCGAGCTCGATAGCCGCAGGATTCGTGAAGCCGAGAAATGAGGTGTGCGCGACCCGGTCAAGCTGTCGGCGGATCGCCGCGTTGATATGCGGATGATTATGGCCGTGGATGTTCGTCCAAATGGATGAATTGCCATCGATATATTCGCGGCCTCTGCTGTCGCGCAGCAATGCACCTCGACCTTCCACCAAAACCAGTGGCTCATGCTCCGCAGCACACCATTCGCGCATGTCGGTGAACGGATGCCAAACAAACTGCTTATCTGCTTTAATCAGCTCCTCGGTATTCCAATTAGTCATGATTGCGTTTGGAGTGCCGCGACATGTCGCCGCTTCCAAAGCGCGGACATGTCCGCGCACTCCTAAAAATCATTCATCCGCTCTTTGCTCCTGAATTAGTTTTTCGACAGATGCAACGTCTTCGGTCGAAGCGCGCCGCCGCTGATATTTTCGCACGAGGACTTCTTTTAACGTTAGTAAGTCCTCCAGCAGCGGCCGATCATAGTAGGTCCACTCAAGTTCGCCGCCAGTTTTCGATTGGAATCGCCATGCGCCGCCGAACTTTGTGGCGCGCACTTCGCGTTTTTTGCCATGTCGATCTTTGTCCGTCCATATATGTTGAATCGGCATCGCGGTGAAACCTTACAGTAACAAGCTTGAAAGACGTAGCTAGATTGACGGCCTATTTTGCCGCGACGATTCTCGTCGCAGCGCTCCTTGCGCCCTTGCTTTTTTGGTCGGCGCAATCGCTTGCCGGGCACGGCCTGTTTCCATCTCTCGCAAAATACGATTTCGAAACATTCTTTCATCGCGCCATCCTGGTTGCAGCGGCGCTTTTACTTTGGCCGTTTCTTCGCGTCAACCATGTGCGACGCATGGCTGACCTAGATCTTGGACCTAATCCACGCTGGAGCCATCATCTCTTCGCCGGTGTTGTTATAGCGGCAGTTCCCCTGCTCTGCTGCGGCGCTTTGCTCATTGCATTTCATGTTTACTCGTTTCGGCACACGTTTGCCTGGCTGCGATTTGGGAAGATGCTTGTCGCTTCGATCACTGTTCCATTTATCGAAGAGGCGTTCTTTCGTGGCATCATTTTGGGCGTCTTACTAAGGACCGGCCGGAAGTATATGCCGATACTTTTGGTTTCGGCGATCTTTGCAGCAGCCCATTTCCTTAAGGCGCCAGAGCGGACTTCCGATATGGTAACATGGACCTCGGGCTTGAATTCGATTTACCATTCGCTTGGCCGGGTTGTGGATCCGATGATGCTGGCTTCCGCGTTTGCGACGTTATTTGTCATTGGCTGGATTCTCGCTGACGCACGTGTGCTTACTCGGTCTTTATGGCTATCGATTGGGCTGCACGCTGGCTGGATTTTTGGGAGCGGCACTTTTAGCCGGCTGGCACGTCAGCAAATTATTACCCTTCCCTGGTTGGGAAAGAATCTGCTGGAGGGAATTGTGCCGCTTGGCATTGCCGCCCTGACCTGGGTAATAATCCGAATTTGGTTGAAATATGATCGCATTTCCGAAGTTTGAATTCTTAGAAGCAGCCGCATCGCTTCTCTACCCGCCAGTATGCACAATCTGCGGGGGGAAGGTTCGATCTGGCGAGTATCTGTGCGATCAGTGCGAAGCAAAGGCCGTGCGCATTGTTGCACCGTTTTGCCTCAAATGCTCCGAGCCGTTCGAAGGTGCTATTAGCACCCCATTTACATGCGCCAACTGTGCCCATCGCACGATTTACTTTGATGCGGCCGTGGCAGCATACCGCGGCCGCGGAATCGTACGCCAAATCATTCACGATTTTAAGTACAGGCGCCAAATTCACCTGCGCTATCTCGTGGCGCGCTGGCTCTGTGCGGCATTTGATGATGAACGGCTTCGCGGACAGCAATTCGACATTCTTATCCCGGTGCCGTTGCATCCGGCCCGGCAACGGGAACGCGGATTCAATCAGGCCACCCTGCTCGCTGAGCTGCTAAGCAAGCAGATATCGATTCCATTCAAGCCCTTACTCAAGCGCGTCCGATATACGACCACGCAAACTGCACTTGATCGCGCCGAGCGCATGGAAAATTTGCATAATGCATTTCGTTTACGAAAAAACATCACTGTGCAAGGTTTGCGCGTGTTGTTGATCGATGACGTTCTGACAACCGGTTCCACGCTGAGTGAGTGCGCGCGTATTTTGAAACGCGCGGGCGCGATCTCTGTTCATGCGGCCACAGCTGCACGCGCATAAGTACCATGGCCATTTTCAAAAAACCGGCAATTAAAGCAGAAGGGGGAAGGAAAAAGGATATTCCGCGCGGCCTTTTCCAGAAATGCCCCGGCTGTTCGGAAGTCGTGCCTGAAATCGAGCTTGCGCAAAATCAACGCGTCTGCCCGCGCTGTGATTATCACTTTGCGCAACCGGCGAAGGAGCGGCTCCAGAATCTTCTCGACTCCGATAGCTTCGTGGAAATGGATGCCGACCTGAAGTCGGTGGACGTTTTGCGTTTTCAGGGAATGGCCGGGTACAAGGATCGCCTCAAAAATTATCAGCAAAACACCGGCCTCCTGGACGCTGTGATCAGTGGACATGGAATTCTTAACGGCTACAAAGTCGCAATCGCAGTGATGGATTTCGGTTTCCTGGCTGCGACGATGGGCTCGGTAGTAGGGGAGAAAATTACTCGCACGATTGAATTTGGGACCGCCGAGCGCTGCGCTATCATCATCGTTGCTGCGTCCGGCGGCGCTCGCATGTACGAAGGAATGTTGAGCTTGATGCAAATGGCGAAAACCAGCGGTGCGCTCGCGCGTCACGCAGAGGAACAGCTTCCTTACATTTCTGTTCTCACAAATCCCACCACCGCTGGCGTCATGGCCAGCTTCGCTTCGTTAGGCGACGTGATCATCGCTGAGCCCAAAAGCATGATCGGTTTCGCCGGACCGCGGGTCATCAAAGAAACGACTCATCAGGACTTGCCGGAAAAATTTCAAACCGCTGAATTTCTTCAGGAACATGGCTTGATCGACCTGATCGTGCATCGCAAAAAACTGCGCGAAGAAATCAGCCGATTGCTCGCTTATTTTTCTGTCGCCAAATGAACGCAGGCTCTCAGTGCGGCGACCTCCTTTGACATACAAAAAAGCGCTCGCCTGGCTCCATGGCCTTCAGCGCTTCGGGATCAAGCTCGGACTGGAAAATATTCAGCGGCTGATCGCCGAGTTATCAAGAAAAGGCGATCTCCAGATCGCCCTCGGCGGCTTGGAAACCGCCGCTCCGTGGAAAGTCTTCCACGTCGCCGGCACGAACGGTAAAGGTTCTGTGTGCGCCATGATCGACTCAATCCTGCGTGTGCAAGGATATCGCACAGGCCTGTTCACATCCCCTCACCTTGTCACATTTCGCGAACGTATTCGTGTAAGCGGCGAAATGATCTCCGAGGACGCCGTTGCCAAAGGCCTGACAGTAATTCGCGATCTGGTCACCGATTGGGAGCCGCACCCGACTTTTTTTGAAGTCACCACCGCGCTAGGCCTCAAACACTTTTCGGATGTCATGATCGATATCGCTGTTTTGGAAACCGGCCTTGGTGGTCGGTTCGATGCTACGAACGCCGTCCGGCCAAGTGTCTCGGTCATCACGCCGATTGATTTCGATCACGAAAAATGGCTGGGCAGAACGATCTCCGAAATCACGTCTGAAAAAGCCGGTATTATTAAACCCAGAGTGCCTGTCGTATCTGCTGCGCAACGCGACGAAGCCGAAAAAGTAATTCGCACGCGTGCCACCGAGTGCGAAGCATCACTGGAATTCGCGAGCAAGCCTTGCGACGACACGCCGATTTCTCTTCTGGGGTCTTATCAAAAGCAAAATGCTGCTCTCGCGATTGCTGCGCTTCGCGCGGCGAAGATCCATATCGACGATTCGTCGATTGCACAGGGACTTGCCTCTATCGAATGGCCTGCCCGCTTTCAGAGGTGGGACGAGCGTACGGTCAT
The DNA here is from genome assembly GCA_003218345.1 of Verrucomicrobiota bacterium. Lineage (GTDB taxonomy): Bacteria > Verrucomicrobiota > Verrucomicrobiia > Chthoniobacterales > UBA10450 > Udaeobacter. The sequence continues at coordinate 9,268 of QHNF01000018.1, forward strand.
CGATGGCGCACATAATCCCGCTGCTGCGCGCGCGCTCGCGGAAACCTGGCGTGAAGTTTTCGGCGGCCAGCGCGCCACGCTGATTCTTGCGATCCTGTCCGATAAAAATCTACGCGGAATCTGCGAAGCACTCGCGTCGATTAGCGAGTCCGTCCTGCTACCGAAAATTCGGAGCGAACGCGCGGCGGACCCCGAAGAGTTAGCGAGAACCTTATCCGCGATTACTCCATCACTCCCCCACTCCATCACTCCATCACTCGCTTTCGCGCTCGATCAAGCGCGCAAGCGACCGCAGCACATTCTCCTCACCGGCTCACTTCATTTCGCTGGCGAAGCG
>QHNF01000019.1 GCA_003218345.1 Verrucomicrobiota bacterium
CTTTGCATCGCAGGGTTACCCCATACACCCAGCTAGCTGACTCGCTATCTGCGTCTCGAAGCGTGTAATAATGGAGAAGGGGGCGACGAGTATAATCTCGCCTAGATGATAGCTCGGAATAGCGATCGTAAAGAGCAATTAGGAACGTACATTCTTTTAAACTAAGAGTATTCTCTGAAACCAGAATCCTACTTATGGGCTTTTTTCGCGGCACAGATTAATTATGATTCATCTCCGTCCTTGTTTCTCGCAAGGCCTTCCCTGTCGCAGCTTTACCTGAAAGAAGGGACCGTTGTAAAGCAAAACACCCAAGGTGTTCAGGGGGATTGGATAAACAGTTTCCTCGACGATAACTCACCTCACTAGAAACTAAGGAATCTGCCGACCGGAACACCGCTCGATTGGTGGCCCAACGAGTTCTTCAATGAGGACGGCCGGTTGCTGGTCTCCGGGACCCACGGTTCCCTCTACGAATCGCATACCGGTAAATCACCTGCAAGGATTCCATCGGCGAATTCTACAATTGCACCTCTGTCTGATCTACTTCTTGGGCGGCATCACGAAATGCGCAGGGGCTGGCTAGTAGGACGGCACAAGCATCTGGTATGCGTTAATTCGGCCGCCGTTCAATTTGCTTCCGCCTGAGACGCTGATCGCGTGGAAGAATGTGTTTCCCGTCCTCAGCATTTCCGTGTGTTTCTTGGAGACTGGATACCCGCTGTTTATCTGGTTTCGGAAGACTCGCACGTTCTGGCTTGTGGCGGTGATCACGATGCATTTGGCAATCGGGCTGGCAATGGGCTTGTACCTTTTTGCGCTAGGTATGATCACGTTGAACCTCGCCGCCTTTGGCGCAGAGTTCAGTTTCAGACTATCGCGGACAAATGCCACACGCGAAATTGCAGCGCCGATCGGTCGATTTTGATCGATCGACCGTCGATGGCACGACACCTTTGTGATCACTAAGAATCGAGTCTAAGATTCTTGCCGGTAATTGCAGGAACAGCGATGTCTGCGGAAGCCAAAAGCGATCTTGAGCTGGAGATTGCCCACATTTTGTTCATCGACACTGTGGGTTACTCGAAGCTAGTGCTTAACGAGCAGCGGCGCGTGCTCGAAACTCTAACGCAGATCGTGCGCGGCACTCGCAATTTCCAAGCCGCGGAATCCGCGGGTAAGCTTGTTTGTCTGCCTACCGGCGACGGCATGGCTCTGGTTTTTGCCGATGACGGTGCTGCCCCCGTGCGATGCGCGATGGAAATCAGCCGTGCCATACGTGGAAATGCCGGCTTGCCATTGCGCATGGGCATTCACAGCGGTCCCGTCAGTCGCGTGATTGACGTGAACGGGCGAGTCAATATCGCGCCGGCGCAGGTATCAACAAGGCGCAACGGGTGATGGACTGCGCTGACGCCGGTCACATTCTGTTATCGAAGCGCACAGCCGACGACCTCGCGGAATCAGGCCAATGGCTGCCTTTCCTGCACGACCTCGGCGAATGCGAGGTTAAGCATGGAGCAATGTTGGGTCTGATCAATTTTTTTGGTGACGACGTTGGCAATCCAGAGCTTCCCCATTGGTGTAAGAAAGCACGAGAAGCGCGGCGAAGAGGTTGGCGCGGAAGATTGCTGTTCGGGGGAATTGTTTTGTGCGCCGTCATGGCCTTGGGCCTTGCGTATCTGATGTTGCAGCGCACGCACCCTGGAGCGTTTTTAGGTAAAAGCGCTGCAGCCATTCGCGAAAAGAGCATTGCCGTGCTTCCGTTCGCCAACCTGAGCGACGACAAACAAAACGCCTACCTCGCCGATGGGATCGTCGATGAGATTCTGAGCGATTTGGCCAAGGTGGCCGATCTTAAAGTGATCGGTCGCACGTCGGTGATGCAATATTCGTCGGGAGGCCAATTAAATTTGCGCAATGTCGCAGCCGAACTCGGCGTTGTTGACATATTGGTCGGTAGCGTCCAGCGCATCGGCCGCAACTTCGCGTGAACGCGCAATTGTCGACGCGATGACTGGCGCACAGATTTGGGCGCAGCGTTATGACCGCGGCCTTGCGGATATTTTCTCGGTCGAGAGCGAACTTGCCGAAGCGATTGTTGGGCAACTGCGATCGAAACTTTCGCCTGAGGAAAAAGCGGCCATCGGGAGTCAGCCGACGTCGGATTTGGAGGCATTCGAGCTTTACACAAAGGCACGCAATCTCCTAGCGACATCGACAGTTACACAGGGCGAAGAAAAGCGATTGCAAGCCGTGCAGCTGCTCGAGCAAGCCATTGCCCGCGACTCTGCCTTCCTGCGTCCTTACTGCGCGCTCGTTCGGGTGGACAGCGAACTTTATCTTCTCGGAATGGACCATACGCCGGCGCGCCTGCGAATGGCTGACACTGCCTTACAGAATGCTGTGCGCCTGCAGCCCAATGCTGGTGAGACCCATCTCGCCTCCGCATTCCTGCGTTATTGCCAGCTCGATTACGATGGCGCTCGCCAGGAACTGACCTGGGCCCGACACGCGCTCCCGAATGAGCCGCTCGTCTTCGAGCTTGCCGGCTACATGGATCGACGCCAGGGCCGATGGCAGGACTCAGAACACAATTTGCGCCACGCTCTCGAGCTGGATCCGCGCAACTTTTATTTCCTGCAACAGATGCTGGAGAGTTACGAAAGGCTTCGGCGTTTTGACGAGATGCCCATTTTAATGGCGCGCGCCCTCGCCGTGGCGCCGAGCGACCCGGGGGCACGCGCTAATTCCGCTTTCGTTGATCTATTCGCTCGTGCCGACACCAAGCCATTGCGCGCGACTTTCAGTGTAATGCTTAAGGAAGATCCGAAAATCGCCCAAGCGTTCGCGGTCGAGCTGGTCAAACTCGCCCTGCGCGAGCGTGATTTCAGCGCGGCCGAGCGCGCTTTGGCCGGAATGGAAAAGACAGGCGGATTTGAGAGCGCGTTTACTTTTCCGCGCGCTTGGTATGCGGGATTGATCGCGCGGGCCAAAGGTGACATCGCAGGCGCGCGCGCAGCGTTTACTGCCGCACGCGGCGAAGTGGCTAAACCACTGACCGGCCAATCCGAATTTCCGCAACCTCTTTCAGTTCTTGCAATGATCGATGTTGCACTCGGAAATAAGGAACAAGCGCTGGCAGAAGGTCGCCGAGCAGTCGAATTGCTTCCCTTCACTCAAGACGCGATCACCGGTGCAGATGTCCTAAAGCATTTGGCGATCACATATGCTTGGTGCGGCGACAAGGATGACGCTATCGAAAAGTTATCGATCCTGAGCAAAATTCCGAGCGACGTGAATTACGGGATGTTGCGTCTCGATCCGATTTGGGACTCTCTGCGAGGCCACCCGCGCTTCGAGAAAATCGTCGCCTCTCTCGCGCCGAAGGAAAAATAACAGGCGCCAGACACAACGTCCCAACCTTGCGGGGCTTGATGGTCGATCTTATATTCAGAGGCGCACTCAGCGCGAGAGAATTAGGAGGTCATTATGCCAACGACAATTGCTGCTCCAAAAACCAAAACGGCGACGGCAGCGGAACAAGATTTTTTGCCGCTACAAGGGACTGATTATATCGAGTTTTATGTCGGTAACGCCAAGCAGGCGGCGCACTTTTACAAGAACGCGTTCGGTTTTCAAAGCCTCGCTTATTCTGGACCGGAAACAGGAACAAAAGATCGAGTAAGCTATGCAATTTGTCAGAATAAGCTGATCTTTGTCCTGACTACGCCGCTACGCCCCAATCACGTGGTCGCCGAGCACATCCACAAACATGGCGATGGCGTGAAGGTTCTTGCGTTGACAGTGGAGGACGCAACCTCAGCGTGGGAGGAAACCACGAAGCGCGGCGGTAAGAGTTATCTGAAACCAACTACACTCTCAGATAAACACGGTGAGCTCGTGATGAGCGGAATCCATACCTACGGCGAGGTCGTTCATCTGTTTATTGAACGGCAGAATTATCATGGCCCGTTCATGCCGGGGTTCCGCAAATGGGAGTCGTCACATCGACCGGCTGACGTCGGCCTGCAATATGTCGATCATTGCGTGGGTAACGTCGGTTGGAACCAGATGAATTCGTGGGTGAAATTTTACGAGGATGTGATGGGCTTCCGCAACATTCTGAGCTTCGATGACAAAGATATCTCCACCGAGTACTCCGCGCTCATGAGCAAGGTGATGAGTAACGGAAACGGCTTCGTGAAGTTCCCGATCAACGAACCGGCGGAAGGCAAAAAGAAATCGCAAGTGGAAGAGTATCTCGAATTTTACAACGGCGAGGGTGTGCAACACATCGCCATGGCCACGAACAATATCATTGAAACCGTGACGGATCTGCAGAACCGCGGAGTCGAGTTCTTGCAAATACCTTCCACTTATTACGACACGCTGCTCGATCGCGTGGGCCACATCGACGAAGAGCTGCAAGCGTTGAAGCGGCTGGGTATCCTCGTCGATCGCGACGACGAAGGTTATTTGCTCCAAATATTTACCAAACCAGTAGCAGACCGGCCGACGCTCTTTTTCGAGATCATCCAGCGCAAGGGTGCGAAGAGTTTCGGCAAAGGCAATTTCAAGGCGCTGTTCGAGGCAATCGAACGCGAGCAGGAAGCGAGAGGGAATTTATAAAGGAGGATCGAAATGCCGTACTATCAAAAACTTGGCGAAATTCCACAGAAACATCATATCTGGTTTCATCGCAACGGCGCGGCGCCCACTTATAAAAACGAAGGCATCGCCTACGAGCATGTTTTCACGACGCAAGGATTCGATGAGGCCTACTCGATCATGTATCATCTGCGGCCGCCCACGCGCGTGCGCAACGTCAAGCTCTTGAAATGCCACGAGCTGAAAAAAGTCGCTGATAGTCCGCTGCGTCATCATCATCTCAAAACAGCGGATATCCCGCGCCGCGGCGATCTCTACACCGGTCGAGTCCCGATGCTGTTCAATCAGGACATGACTGCGTATCGCGCAAAGCCAGCGAAAGCGTACGACAAATTCGAGTATTACAAGAACGGCGGCGCCGATGAGATTATCTTCGTTTTCCACGGCGGCGGAACGCTGGAAAGCGTTTTCGGGAAACTGTGTTATCGCGCCGAAGACTACATTGTGATCCCACGCGGTATCACCTACCGCATCGTCCCAGACAATGTGGAAGAAGAAGATTATCTCATCCTGGAATCAGCGGGTCCCGTTCGTATTCCGCAACGTTATTTGAATCACGAAGGTCAAATTAAAATGGGCGCGCCATATTCAGAGCGCGATCTTCACGCGCCGACTGAATTAATTACTGTCGACAAAGAGGAGGATGTCGATGTTCTGGTGAAGGACGGACCACGCTTAACGCATGTGACGCTTGCGCACCATCCTTTCGATGCAGTCGGCTGGGATGGATATTTGTATCCGTTCACCTTCAACGCGCAGGATTTCGAGCCAATCACCGGCACCGTGCATCAACCACCGCCGATTCATCAGACATTCGAGATTCGCGGCTACGTCGTCTGCACCTTTGCTCCGCGCATGCTCGACACCCATCCCGAGGCTGTAAGAATTCCGTGGGTGCATGATAACGTTGAAGCCGACGAAGTGCTGTTTTATGTCCGCGGAAATTTTGGTTCGCGCCGGGGCATCGAGAGTGGCTCGATCACATTGCATCCGCGCGGAATTCCACACGGACCACATCCGGGTACGATCATGGCAAGCAAGAACGCAACCCGCACCGAAGAACTCGCGGTGATGTTTGACACTCAACACACGCTTGAGCTGACTGAAGAATCGCTCGCGTTGGACGATCCTAAGTATCCGCAAAGCTGGCTCGATTGAAAAAACGAGCGGCGGTCTCGAGCCCGCCAATGAAAATCCCCCAAAGAGCCCTCGGCGGACTGAGACCGCCGCTCCTTGATTTGCTGATTTGGAAATCGCCCCTCCTTGATTAAAGTGCCTTCAACACGACCATGATTCAGCGCCGCAATGCCGATCTTGACATCGAGGAACGATTCACGCGCGAAAGCAATCGGTTACCGAAAAAAGATCTCGATACAATCGCGCGGGCATACCGCGAACTGCTTGATGCTATTGGGGAGGACGTCGACCGACAAGGTTTGCAACGCACCCCCGACCGCGCAGCACGCGCTTTGGAATTTCTCACGCACGGTTATCGGCAAAACCTCGACGAGATTATCAACGATGCCATCTTCGAATCGGATGCGAGCGAGATCATTTTGGTAAAAGACATCGAGCTCTATTCGATGTGCGAGCATCATCTACTTCCTTTCATTGGGCGAGCCCACGTGGCTTACCTTCCAAACGGCAAAGTAATTGGCCTTTCCAAGGTGGCGCGGATTGTCGATGTTTTCGCGCGCCGTTTACAGATCCAGGAAAATCTCACTACTCAGATTGCCGAGTCACTCATGAACTGCCTCGCGCCGTCCGGCGTGGCGGTCGTAGTGGAAGCCAAACATCTTTGTATGATGATGAGAGGTGTTGAAAAACAAAACTCGGTCATGAAGACTTCCTGCTTGCTCGGCACTTTCAAGGACGACGCCCGAACGCGCTCCGAATTTCTCTCGCTGCTAAAGGATTAGCGGAGGACAGCCTTTCAGGCTGTCCCGGCCGACCACCATCCCTGCCTGTCGAATTAGCGCTCGTTCGAGAGGCTGGAAGCGTGCCGGCCGAGTCAGCCTCGCCGCAGCGAGTCCGTCCTGTGGCGAACAAGATGCCTAACCACGTTACTTGCGAGATCGGTTCTAACCGTGTTTCCTGAATTATGCTTCTAACGGTCA
>QHNF01000446.1 GCA_003218345.1 Verrucomicrobiota bacterium
AGCGCTTGTGGCTGCGGGCGTGGTGAAATCCCGACCGCAGACGACGTTGGCGAAACAAGCAGGTCAAGAACTGGTGAACAATTACGGATTCAAAAAACTTCCGGTGTCTGATCCTTACAAGGCGCCAGTAGGCTCGGTATTGGTGTATGATGCCAAGCGCGCAGCCGGTCACGTCGAGATCCGAACTGAGAACGGCTTTGTGAGCGACTTCCGCTCTAAGACGCCCTCACGCCGGCCGCTGCTAGGCATTTTTGCAAAGATTTAGGTCGCGCTGACCGCGCGATCTTGGTACATCGGAAGATCCGATTCCGGTTGGCAAATTGCCAGGCCGCGGGAGAATCTGTGCCGATGTCTCAGGCAATTCGTATGGCGATGTGGTCGAGCCCGCGAAGTATCTCGACCGCGATGATGCGAGCGTGGGGCAATCGGCGCGACACGGCTGTCGTTGATGAGCCGTTTTACGCGTATTATTTAAAAGCGAGTGGCAAAGAACATCCCGGCGCGGACGAAGTCATCGCCACCGGGGAAATCGATTGGCGAAAAGTCGTCGCTCAACTGACCGGCCCGCTCCCAAGCGAAAAGCGCATTTTTTTCCAGAAACACATGACGCATCATCTCTTGCCGGAAATAGATCGAAGATGGCTCAGTGGAATGACCAATTGCTTTCTTATTCGAGATCCGCGCGAAGTAATTGCTTCGTACGTCAAAAAACGTGAGGACCCTGTGTTGGAAGACCTGGGCTTCGTACAGCAAACAGAGATTTTTGATTTCGTCCGAACTCGAGCGAATTCGATTCCGCCGGTTGTGGACGCAAAAGACGTGCTGGAAAATCCCGAACGAATGTTGCGCCTGCTCTGCGAGGCAGCCGGCGTCGAGTTCAGCAAGTCAATGCTTTCCTGGCCGCTTGGATTGCGTGAGACCGACGGTATCTGGGCCAAATATTGGTACGGCGAAGTGGCAAGGTCGACGTCATTTCAACCTTATCGCCCGGGGCGCGCCGAAGTGCCCGCGCATTTACGGGAAATTCACCAGCGCTGTCGTGAATGTTACGAAAGGCTGTATGAATATCGGTTGCATTGAATCGGGATGACGCCGAGTTCGCGGACGGTAGGAGAGGCGCTCGCCACCAGGAGCATCGTTTGATTCGGTGGGCGTTTGACACAAACGCCGCTACATGGTCCAACCGCAAGGTGATTTGCGTGATGGCGCAAAATGAGAGTTCCTCGCTCCGCTCGGAATGACAATTTAACATGCTGCAGAGATTTGATGAGCGAAATCGCGACCTGATCGTTAATATCAGCGGTCAGCTCGTGCATCGCGATAAAGCCGGGATCAGTCCGTTTGATTCTGCGGTGCAGGGTGGGGATGCAGTCTGGGAAGGATTGCGTCTGTACAATGGCCGGATTTTCAAACTCTACGAACATCTCGATCGTCTCGAGCGTTCGGCGCGCGCATTATCTTTTGCCGAAATTTCGCCGCGTGAAAAAATCATCGAGCAAATCAAACGCACGCTTGAGGCAAACAAGATGAACGACGGCGCGCATATCCGCCTCACGCTCACCCGCGGGGTGAAAGTCACATCCGGAATGGATCCGCGGCTCAATCAGAGCGAGCCGACGTTGATCATTCTCGCCGAACATAAGTCGCCGGTTTACGCAAAAACGGGTCTGACTTTGATCACCAGCAAAATCCGACGCCCACCCCCCGAGGTTCTCGATGCGCGAATTCATCACGCGAATCTGCTCAATTCGATTCTGGCAAAGATCGAAGCAAATAACGCCGGCGCGGACGACGCGCTGATGCTCGACACACGCGGCTTTGTCGCGGAAACAAACGCCACGCACGTCTTTATTGTGCGCAACGGCGATCTCGCGACCAGTCATGTCGTAGCGTGCCCTGAAGGAATTACTCGCGCTACGGTGATCGAGATTTGTGCGGCGGAAAGAATTCGTTGTATCGAGGCCGATTTGTCAGTTGTCGATGTTTACGGCGCCAATGAAATGTTCTGCACCGGCACAATGGGCGAACTCGCCGCCGTCACGAAAATTGATAATCGCCGGATCGGCGATGGCAAAGTCGGACCGATGACAAAACGCCTGAGCGATCTTTATGCCCAGCGCACCGCGACCGAAGGGATCCAAGTGGTCTAGTTGCGCGGCTGCCTACCGATAATAGGCGCCGCCGCAAGCGCACCGCGCAGCCTACCGCCCTTGGTCCCACGTTTTCTTTTGAAAGGAAACTCGTCCTGATCCTTTCTCGAATGCTTCAAAGTGTTCCGGGTTCTGCTGGTAGTATTTTTGGTGATATGCTTCAGCCGGATAAAATTTCATTGCCGGCAGAATCTCGGTGACGATCAGTTTATCTAACTTTCCTGAACGCGCCAGCTTCTCCTTTGAAGCCTGCGCAATTTTTTTCTCATCATCGTTGCCGCAAAAAATGGCGGCGCGATAACTCGGGCCGATATCAGTGAACTGTCCGTCGGCCTGGGTCGGATCGATTTGTCGCCAATAAATATCGAGCAACTGATCATAGGAAATTTTCGCCG
>QHNF01000445.1:0-1414 GCA_003218345.1 Verrucomicrobiota bacterium
GTTCTTCTGATGGTCCTGGTGCTGATTGCACAGATCGCGGAGTTTTTCATCCCGGCGTTGCCCTGGCTCTACAACGCGCATGTCTACATTGTCCCTGTGATTGTTTTCTATGGAGCAATGGCGTTGCCCTTTCCGCTGATGCTCGCACTCGCCTTGTACGCCGGGATCCTACTGGATGCGCTCACCGTGCAGATCATTGGCGGGAAAGTTGAAATCTCGGCCGGATCATCGATACTGCTTTACGGTGTGCTGGCAGCATTGATGCATGGCCTGAGGCCGCTCTTTGCCCGCGGCCGCTGGGAAGTGCATTGTATCCTGAGCGGTATCTGCACCTCGTTGATAATTTTGGCGCAATATCTAATGATCACGTTTCGCCGCGGCTCCCTTGTTTTTACCCGTGAAATTTGGTGGCAAATCGGCGGGCCCGGTCTCATTGCCATGGCGATGGCACCGATCCTGTTTTGGTTCTTGCAATGGATGGGGCGGGTCACCGCGTATTCATATCTTCCTGAAAGGGGCCGATTCGAATGAGCAGACGCCGCATGAGTTCGCGTGTGCGCATTCAATTTCTTGCGCTCCTGATGCTGATGGGCCTGGGCGCTCTCGGTTTGAAGCTTTGGTGGATACAAGTAGCGCATGGCTCGGAATGGACCGCCCAACTCCGCGGTAGCTCTCAAGCGACTGTGCGCATCCCGTCGGTGCGCGGCGAGATCAAAGACCGCAACGGACTGGCCTTTGTCCAAAACCGGGGCAGCTATGAGGTCGATTTTTATTTGCCGGAAATGGTCAAAGGCTATCGCGAACGCTTTGGTTCGCCGCCCTTGACCGAATATCGAGCCATCATCAATGGCATGCCGAAAGATCAAAAGGAGCCTGACATCATTAAAATCGTCAATGACGGCATCGTCCCACGTCTTAACGACCTTGATCTGGCGCGCGATTATAATGCCGGCAAGTTGCAGCGACACTATCGCAACGACACCGAAGTTCCCTTTTCCTATATCAAAGACATCGATTTTCCCACCATGGAGAAATTTTCGGAGCATGATGTCGGATTGTCGGATTACCGGGAGTGGATATCGCGATCAAACCGGTGCGCTCTTATATTTACGGCGCGCTCGCCGCGCATCTTCTTGGCTATGTCGGCATGCCGGACGACATCGACAAGGAGGAAGCAAAGAAATTCACGTTTTACCAGCAGGACGTGGAAGGGAAATCGAATATCGAAAAATCGATGGACGAATATCTGCGCGGGAAACCTGGAGTGCGTTATTTGCGTAAGAATGCCAAGGGAACAATCGAGGGTGTGCTGCGCGAAGATCCGCCAGAACAAGGAGCCAACGTTTTCCTAACGATCGACGCGCGCATTCAGGCGATCACAGAGGAAGCCCTGCGCGCCGTGAGCCGCGCCGGG
>QHNF01000445.1:1515-1989 GCA_003218345.1 Verrucomicrobiota bacterium
CAACCGTGCGATCAGTGCCTTGCCGCCAGGGTCAACATTCAAGCTCATCACGGCGCTCTCCGGCCTGCGCGGCACCAAAAATCTCGCAAGCGCCAAATACAGCTGCGGTGGCGGTGTGAGTTATGGCGACCACTTCTTCCAATGCTGGGTAAACGAGAAACATTACACGCACGGCACAATCGGGCTGGCCGATGCGATAAAGGTCTCCTGCGACTCCTTTTTCTATCAATACGGCAACGCAGCTGGCATCCAGTCGATTGACGCCGTCGGCAAAATGCTGGGAATTGGCGAAGAATCGGGCCTGCAACTGACGGGCGAACAAACCGGCAATATGCCAGGGCCTGAGTGGATGCAAATTCACCATCCGCAAGAGAGATGGTCGCAGGCGCAAACGGCTAACGTTTCAATCGGCCAGGGCTACACGCTTGTTTCGCCCCTGCAATTGGCAATGGCCTACGCGATGATCGCAAACGG
>QHNF01000445.1:2009-4814 GCA_003218345.1 Verrucomicrobiota bacterium
GGCTGGTCGACAAAGTCTTAAAGCAAGACGGCTCCCCTGTGCTGGACGAGCATGGAAAAATCGCAGTTTCGCAGACGCCGCGAGTGCGGTCGGATTTACGCAACCAATTCGCGCCTGACCAAATCGATCTCGTGCGCAAGGGCCTTTGGAAGGTTGTTAATGAAGAGGGAGGAACGGGTGGCAGAGCGCGTTTGAAGGATGTGCAGGTTGCTGGCAAGACTGGCACTGCCCAAGCCACTGACCGCGGCCATAAGGATACTGTTGCATGGTTTGCTTGTTACGCGCCATTTCAACGTCCAAAATATGTGGTTGCGGTGATGGTGCAGGGCGGCGAGCACGGCGGCAGCGTCGCTGGCCCAATCGCCACCAGAATTTTGGAGCGCTCGCTCGCACTGGATGAGGGCAAGTTCGACATGCAGGTTGCCTGGCTGGCACCCGCACACAAGACCAATCCCTTCCAAATGGTCAAGGACGTGACTTATCATGATGCGGGGGGAAATCTCGGGAGTGAGGACGAAGAGAATGCCGATGATTCGCAAGATAACGCCGCGCAGATGGCGAGTTCAGATGCAGCGCCTGATGTTGAACCGGAGGCAGATTCTCAAGGGAAAGTCCGCCGGCGGCCCGCTGCTCCTGTGGCTCGCGCCCTGCCGGCTGCGCCGGCGGCTCCTCGCAATTTTTTCCAACGGCTCTTTGGAATACACCACCAACCGGCACCGGCGCCAGCACCACCGCCACCAAACCGCCGGCGTGGAACACGATGAACTTCCGATCAGAACCATCGCTGGCATCCGCAGCAGCAGCCCCGTTTCTGATCGGCCAACCTTTTCAGTTTTATGATAGACAAAGTAAGAAAAATTTTGGGCCTTTCCTCACGCAAGACCGGCAACAAGCTCATACTCAGCTCGAGTCCCGGGTCGCCCTGCTCGAGAATGGCCGGCTCGAGGAATACAGCGTCGAGCGCAAGAGTTCGCGGAATATCGTTGGCAGCGTCTACAAGGGTAAAGTCAGGAACATCGAGATGGGGTTGAAGGCGATGTTCGTTGACATCGGCTTCGAGAAAAACGCGTTCCTTCATTTTTGGGATGCGATTCCGGCCGCACTCGACAGCGGAGTTGAAGAAATCGATCGGCGCTCGAACAAGCGGCCGCGAAAACGGATTACCGTAAAGGACATACCGAGCATTTACCCAGTCGGCTCGGATGTCATTGTGCAGGTAACCAAAGGTCCCATCGGTACGAAAGGGCCCAGGGTGACGACCAATCTCAGTTTTGCCGGCCGCTATCTAGTGTTGATGCCATTCAGTGATCGCAGTGGTATCTCGCGAAAAATCGAGAATCAGAGGGAGCGGGAACGGCTGCGCAACATCCTGCGCGAGCTGGATATTTCCGAAGGCATCGGAGTCATTATTCGCACTGTAGGCGAAGGCCAGCGCGCGCGATATTTTGTACGTGATCTGCGGTTCCTCCTCGATCAATGGGCCAAGGTCGAGCAGGCCATTCGCAAGGAACCCGCTCCCTGCCGCCTCTTTGAGGAGCCGGACCTGGTTGAGCGAACCGTGCGCGATTTTCTCACCGAAGAAATCGACGAAGTCATTTGCGATGACCGCGCGTCAACGGAGCGAATGGTCGAAATGATTGGACAGATTTCCCGGCGCGCGCGGAATCGGGTCCATCTTTACGATGGTGCGATGCCGATTTTCGAAACGTACGGCGTGCAAAAGCAAATCGACGACGCTTTTCACCGGCAAGTCTGGCTGAAGTGTGGCGGTTATATTGTGATCGACGAGACCGAAGCGTTGGTTGCGATTGATGTGAATACGGGCCGCAACAAAGGTGGGCGCGATGTGGAGAAAACAATTTTGCAGACGAACCTGGAGGCCGCGGATGAAATCGCGCGTCAGCTTCGGTTGCGCAATATCGGCGGGCTGATCATAGGCGATTTCATAGACATGAAGAGCCGTAAAGATCAGCAGACAGTTTACAATTTAATGAAGGAGCGGCTCAAGCGGGACAAAGCTAGGACGCACGTCCTTCCGATTTCGCAGCTCGGCCTGATGGAGATGACCCGCCAAAGAGCACAGGAAAGCCTGAGCGACACCATCTATGAAAATTGCCCCTACTGCGGCGGGCGCGGCGTGGTCAAAACCTCCATGACCACGAGCGTGGAATTGCATCGGACTCTCAATACCGTCATGCGCAAGTATCAGGACAGCATTCACGAAATCCGGGTGATCCTAAACCCAGATGTTCTGAAACGGTTGAAAGAGGAAGATGAAGAACTACTGGTAGAACTGGAGCGTCGCTACGCGGGCCGACTCATGTTTCGTGGCGATCCTATGTTTCACCACGAAAAGTTTATCATTACCGATGCAAATACGGGAGCGGAACTCAACCCCTGATTGGGCCGTTTGCTACAGTAAAAAGTTCTTGCAATTTCTGGCGGCCTATCCAAGACTCGGGACATCCAGGGGAATAATGGATTTCGTTATTACCTTGAATGCTCCAAAGGAGTAGTTGGAGTTCAGAGTTATGAGGAGAGCTTAACCAAAGGAGAAATACAATGAGAAAATCAGTGTTGGGGCTGTTATGCATCGCTGCTATCGCGTCGGTCGCGGTTGCCGGAACTGAAACATATTCTGGAAAGGAAATGAAGCAGGTGGTACCGCCGCCGTGCCCGCAATGGTACGCCGACAATGAGTTTAACGTTGGCCTGTGGGGCACTTACGTGTTCACAGGAAACGAGTGGCAGGACGATCGCTATCTCGAAGCGGATCATGCCTGGGGCGGTGGTGTTGACGTCAAA
>QHNF01000025.1 GCA_003218345.1 Verrucomicrobiota bacterium
AAGTTGAATTCGCCGCCGTGGTAGCGTCAACAGAGCTCCCGGTTGAACCGACGGCGCAAGAGCAATCTGTGCCATACGCAAAACCGCTCGCTACAACCGAAGCGGCGGTTGAAGCGACCACGGAAGAGCAACCGGTGCCGTATCAAAGCGTCTCGACCGCGAGTCAATCTCCAGAGGCTAAGGCGACCACGATATCTGCGATTTCCACTGAGCCCGTATTTCCGCAAACAACCACACCCGTAACCATGCCTGAAACAACCCAAACCCCAACTGCTCCGATAAACAAAGCTCCGACCCCACCCGTGGTTAAACCGCAACAGCCCGCTGCCACGATGCAAACATCCGTGCAACTCACTTTCTCTTTCGAAATCGCGGCCATGCAGTTGACGCCGAGCTTCAAAATGGGTGTCTTGAAAGTGCGGCCCATATCGAAGCTCGTCATGATGCGGTTGCCTTCATCCCAGCAGGCTCAGTCGCCATTGAACCTGCAGGTCGGCTTCGAAGTAACAAAGATTCAGCCCATGGCAGGGGCACTTGGCACTATTCGGATGGTTCCGTCTCAACAGCAGAGGCCGACTGCAGGCGGTTTGCCGTCATTCGCAGTCGCGGGATTACAGGTGGTTCCTAATTCTGAGACTGCGCCCGTTCAACTCACCCCGTCGCAACAGGGCCGGGCATCTGTTCTCATCACGGTCCCCTTCCAGATTACGACGCTTGAGTTTTCGCCGTCGCTAGAAATTGCATCTGTAATCCTAAATTCGAATTCCAAGCAGGTGGCCGTCCAGTTGCCTGGCGCCGGACCAAGCCCGGCCGAAGGAGCGTCAGTGTTCGAAATTGCGAATCTGGAGCTCAATGAGAGCGGCGACATTAGCATGATGCAGCTGAATCTCCTCGGCAGAGCGAAGCGAGCCTGACGAGACGAGATCTTTCTCGACGGGAGAAGACAGCCCGCAGCATCACGCTTTAGCCCCTTGCCTTTTTGGGGCGCGATCGCTTAATTGTTCAGACTCGTTTGCCAGATCGGTTCCAATTCAGCGAATGCAGCTGCTTCGGCAGAAACTCTCCGTCCCGGCGAATCAATTTGCCATCAAAGTAGATTTCTCCACCGCCGTATTCCGGACGTTGGATGCTTACCATGTCCCAGTGAACCTGGCTGCGGTTCCCGTTGTCCGCTTCCTCGTACGCTTGCCCCGGAGTCAGATGAAATGAGCCGGCGATTTTCTCGTCGAACAATATATCGCGCATTGGTTGTAACACCCGAGGATTAAAACCAAGCGAAAATTCGCCGATGTAACGGGCACCGGGATCTGAGTCGAGAATTTCATTCAGCTTTTTCGTCTCGTTGCTTGTCGCATCGACGACCTTTCCGTTCTTGAATTCGAGATGGATGCCATCGAAACCGATCCCCTGATATATACTTGGCGCATTAAACGTCACGTGGCCCTCCACGGAATCTTTCACTGGGCAGCTAAAAACTTCGCCATCGGGAATGTTGCGGTCGCCACCGCAGATAACGGACGAAATTCCCTTGATACTAAAACGCAGATCGGTGCCGGAATCTTTGATTTCGACACGGTCCGTTTTTTCCATTAACCGCTGGAGAGCCCTCATGCCGGGCTGCAGTTTGCGATAGTCCAGTGTACAGACGTCGAAATAGAAGTCTTCAAAGGCCTCAGTGCTCATCCCGGCAAGCTGCGCCATGGACGGCGTCGGCCAGCGTAAGACCACCCACTTTGTTTTCTTAACTCTCTGGTCCTGCACTGGGCGCATTTTTTGGCCGATTAATTTGATCTTGTCCGGCGGCACATCGGATAATTCCGTGATGTTATTGCTGCCGCGCACGGCGATGTATGCTTTCATTTTTTTCATTCGCGCCAGCTCATGGCTCGCCAAAAGATTCAGTTGCCGGTCGGATGCTTCCAGCGCAAGGGCGCGGTTGACTCGGGAGTGCTGGGTCTGCACAAAAGGAATGCCTCCCGCCTTCCGTGTCTGCCGAATAAGCGCAACCGTCATTTCATCCGGGATGTCGAACGCCTCGATCAGAACCGTTTCATTGCGCTTGAGTCGGATGGAATATTCTACCAGGAGTTTCGCGAGCTTATCGAACCGGACGTCGTGCATAAGCGCTTATAATTCCACCAGCCGCGCCGGATGCAACTCAGAGGCGGCACTACGCGCTTCGAACCAGTTTCGCCGCAAAACCGCCATCGAAACCGTCTCGAAACGGAAGCGAATACTCTTCTCCTCGCGGGCGCAGGATCGACGAACGACCAAGAAGTCGTTGCTCGACTTGTTGGTTTTCTTCCGGCTCAAGGCTGCACGTACTGTAAACAAGCAAGCCCTTCGGTTTTAGTAGTGGGATGAGGCCTCGAATAATCTGGGTCTGCTGCCGCTGCATTCGCCTGAAATCCTCTGGTTGTAGGCGCCACTTCAGGTCGACGCGTCTTCGCATCACGCCGGTGTTGGTGCATGGCGCATCAACGAGGATGCGATCGAACGGCGCCATAGAAGCGATTTCCGAGGGGACGTAATCGCGTGTCCAGTCGTGACGCACAATGCGCACAATCTTGACACCGAGGCGCGCCATATTCTCTGTCAGAATTTGTAACCGCTCTGGGTCACGATCGCATGCCACGATTGTCCCCCGGTCTTGCATGAGTTGCGCAACGTAACCGGTTTTTCCGCCCGGTGCCGCGCACGCATCGAGGACTTTCTCTTCGGGCTTGGGATCCAGCATCTGGCACGCAATGATCGTACTTGGATCCTGAATGTAGCAATGGCCTCGTCTGAGGGCGCTCGTCGGCAATTCGTCAAATTCGAGAAATTCAGAATTCTGCCTGACTGGCCGCGATCCCGGATAAAGCCGGTGGAACTCTTCGCGATCGATTCTTAGCCGATTAATTCGGCCATACACTGGGGCAGGCAGATTGTTCCATTGGCACAACTCTTCTGTGTGTTTGGCACCGAAGTGCTGCTGCCAGCGTGCTACGACAAATTGCGGGTGCGATGTTCGAACGAACAGCGACTGCGCATTGGCGCGTCCGAGCAGCTCGCTCTGCCGCCGTACAGCGGCTCGGAGCATGCCATTGATGATCGTTCGCTGTCTTTTCGGCACGAGCTCCACCGTCTCATGGACCGCTGCGTGTGGGGCTGTTTTGAGAACGAAAAGTTGATACAAGCCGAGTCGTAGAACGTCGCGAAGATCGATATCGACTCGCGTAGCGCGCAGACAGCCGATCCAAAAATCCAGCAACGTCAAATTGCGCAGCACGCCGTAAAACAGTTCCAAGGCGAACCCCCGATCAGAAGGAGGAAGCTTCGTCTTCGCAAGACGTCCTGAGATGATGGAGTCGGCAAAGCGCCTTTCTGTTCGCCACATGCGCGAGGCCGCCAGCGCGATTCGGCGAGCA
Source organism: Verrucomicrobiota bacterium (assembly GCA_003218345.1). Lineage (GTDB taxonomy): Bacteria > Verrucomicrobiota > Verrucomicrobiia > Chthoniobacterales > UBA10450 > Udaeobacter. Next base: position 3,411 of record QHNF01000025.1, read on the forward strand.
GAGAGCTGCGCCATATATCCCCGGGCAAAAAGCTATTGCGGCTTCACACTGGCGCGCCCGATCGAATGGTAATGAAACCCCAGTCGCCTCATTGTTTCGGGGTCCAACACGTTTCGCCCGTCGAAAACGATCGGCGTTCTCATTTTTTCTTTTACTACCGCGAGGTCAACGTTGCAAAATTCGTTCCACTCCGTGGCGATGATCAGCGCTTCGGCATTACTCACTGCTTCGAGTGCCGATGAAGCAAATTCCGTGGCGCCAATCGCTTTTATGGCGCGCGCTTTTTGCATTCCTTTCGGGTCGTAGGCAACAACATCTGCCCCTTCGCGCAGCAAGTCTGTTACCAGCTCTATTGCGATCGACGAACGGACATCGTCTGTATCTGGCTTGAATGTAAGACCCCAGACCGCAATTCGCTTTTCGCGTAAGACCCACAGTGCGTCCCGGATCGCCTTCAGAAAACGCTCTTTTTGGGTGTTGTTTATGCGTTGCACTTCCTTGAGCAAATCGAACGGAGCACCGAGCCGCTCGCTGATCCTTATGAACGCAGCAATGTCTTTGGGAAAACAGGAACCGCCATATCCAATTCCAGCGTTCAGAAAATGACGACCAATGCGATGATCCATCCCTATTCCGTCTGCGACTCTTTCCACATCCGCGCCACTCGCCTCGCAAATTGCCGAGACGGCATTGATATAGGAAATTTTCAGTGCGAGAAATGAGTTCGCGCAGTGTTTGATGAGCTCGGCGCTGTTAATATCAGTCACCAAAATAGGCGCCATAAATGGCTCGTAAACTTTCTTCATCAGATCAATGGCCTGTTCGCTTTGCGCTCCAATCACGATGCGATCCGGCCGCATTAGGTCGGCGACCGCACAGCCTTCGCGCAAGAATTCAGGATTGCTGACCACGTCGAAGTTCGCGCCGTGGCGGTTATACCTCTTGATTGATTCGGCCACTTTTTCGCCTGTTTTCACGGGCACTGTGCTCTTGTCAACAATCACGCGGTAATCGGTTAAGACTCCCGCGATTTCGCGCGAAACTTTCTCAAGAAAGCTAAGATCGACATCGCCGTCCGGCTGCTGGGGAGTAGGGACTGCGATAAAGACGACTTGCGAATTATCTACCCCTTCCTGAATGCTGCCGGTGAAACGCAATCGATGCGCTGAAACATTGCGATGAATTACTTCTTCAAGTCCCGGTTCATAGATCGGCACCTCGCCAGCTTGCAGTTGTTTGATCTTTTGCGCGTCGTTATCGACGCAAATGACATTATGGCCGACATCGGCGAAACAGGCGCCCGTTACAAGGCCAACGTAACCCGAGCCGATGATTGCAAGATCCATGATTGAAGAATCGTGCGGACGAATCAGCCGCAGCACAAGTGGCAGAACTCACAAAGCGCGACTGCCATTATTGTCCCTCGGAGGAAGGGTCGAAGTTCACATCGAATCCGAATTTCGGGAATGCCTTGAGCGTTAAAGTGAAAATGACGCCGTACTCCCTCACCCCTGAATTATCGCGGATTACGCCACCAAAGGAGGCCACCCAACTCGACAAATCCCGGTAAATGGAGTAGCGCTGCTGCTCGAGAATGCCCGTCGTGGCTTCATATTGCTCTTGGGCTCCCAAACCCCAGTTATCGTTGATGCGATAATATCCACCCACTAGAAACAGACTGCTATTGTCGAAGAACGGGTTGCCGTTCAAATAGCGATGCCCAACATCCAATTTCAAATTGGCTATCGGTTGAACGCTCACAGTCGTATCGACTTCGGTAAACCCTTTGGCAAAGGCTGGCAGTTGAGAATTGACCGAGAGGGACATCCAAGGCAGCGGTGTGAAGCGGAGATTATTAAAGAAGTTTGAGTAATCCGTACGGTCGTATGGATTCTCGAAGTTCACGTCAAAGAAGGTATCGAGCTCCAGCCAGGTAATCGTTTGGTCGTCGCGTCGCGTTTCCAGACGATTGCGAACACCGAGTCGCCAGACGGTCCAGCTATCGATGGAATCGATCGGCGTGAACTGTGGGAAGTCGATCGCGCGCAGTTGAGTGGATGGTTCAAATCGATCAAACCCCAAAATTGACGTGGGGTTCGGCCCATTTTCGGAAACGTACGAAAAATCTGTGAACGGTTGGATAACGTGCATCAGTCCGTCTAATCCAAACGCGCGGCTTTGGACGTTCTCCCATTTTTGCGAAATTTTGAAAGAGGCTTCTGCACCTGTGTTAAAAACCGTGCGAAATGTGTCTCCGTCGAACTTAACCGGATTAGCCAAAGTGGGCGGCGGGAGAATGAAGTCAGGCACGAGCGGATTTGAGGGCGGCATGAAGGTTGTGGATCCCAAGTCCCATGTCTTACCATAATAGGTGCCGCGAAAGCCAACCCGTGGCACGATGGAAAGCCATCCAAAGTATGTATTGGGATAAGTTAGTTGATGGAAGGTGTCGAAGCGAGTCGTGCCATAATTCTCGAAACCTAAGCCCTGAGGGAATTGTAACTGCAAATTAGCAAAGCCGCTCTCGCCTTCATAAAAAATAGGGCTCCCGAAAAGCGAGTGACGCTTAACGTCTAATACCACTTCCGGCAAACGTTCTGTTGTGGTGAAGAACTGGTTAGCTTGAAAGCGCACGATCCCTGTCAGAGTGAAAAAAGGGTCCGTTTTTGTCAATGCGACCACATTGTCCGGAACAGGATCGATGCGAAACTCCCCCTGAAAGAAGTCCTGCATCACGTACTGATCGCTCAATTTCGTAAGGTTCGCGATCGCGTAGATGTCATCGGTAAAGTTCGTCCGATCTTCCAAGCTAAGACGGTATCGCCCGGTTGGAACATCCTTTCGTGGCACAGCCGTTTCATTCAGGTTCGGATTTTGATCCTGGAGGTAATACGATTTGATCCGGGCCGAGCTGTCATTGTCTTTGCCGTATTCTATACTCGAATCCAAACCCAACGCCACGCCGCGACGGCCCCGATAATCAAGCCGAACCCGTCCCTTGATATCGTCTGTGATTGGGAATGTCACCTGAGTAAGGAGCGACGGCCCCCATGAACTCAAATAAGCCGGTGAAACGGTAAAACTGAATGCGTCGTTGAGGGATTGGTACAGGTAAGGCCACCAAAAAACTGGCACGTTCCC